>NZ_JBSSCS010000056.1:0-13634 GCF_054060015.1 Thermostichus sp. MS-CIW-25 | reverse complement strand
TGAAGACTTCTTTACTACTGATCAATCCATCCTCCTTCCGAAGTTGGTTTGCTAAGTGCTGCTATTGTACCCCTTGAGTCCTTAACAGGCTGTACTTAAGCGTGGAAAATTTTCATTGACGAGAAATTGCATCAACTAACTTTATCTGAAAAACTGTAGAAGTTCATTTCACGCATACATTCTTGGATATAGCTAAGCATAGCCCTAAGTGCTTCTGGAGTCAGCGTAGGGTAGTTTTCCAAAATCTGCTTTTCCGTCCAGCCTGCCGAAAATAGCCCCAAAATAAATTCCACCGATAGGCGACTTCCTCTGAAAACTGGCTTACCCAGGAGAATATCGGGATCCGAATGAATATAGTCTTCCCAGTTCACGGCTTAGGGCCCTAAGAGCTACCATGATCGATGGTATCGCCGGAGATCTCCCTTGTCCATCATCCCCCTTGCTTGGAAAGATAAGCCGAGTTTGATCGAGCGGCTCTTGCCTGCCCAAAAAATCAGCGCCGAAGCCCAAAAGGAACGCAAAGCTGGGGCTGGCCAAACCCTCACGGCGTTGGGGAGCTATTGGAAAGGGCGCAAACCTCTGATCCTGGCCAAAGCTTGCGTATTGGGGGCATTGCTACCTGCAACGGATAACCCCGAAGCCGATCTGGAAGTGTTTGAGTTGCTGATGGGCATTGCTGACAGCAGTTTGGAACGCCGTCTGAAATCGCAACGGGATAAACCCAAATTGGCACAAGGCTCTTACCTCGAAAAACTGGAACTCTGCAAACGCCCGGAAGAATGCGACGATGCCACCCTCTACGGCCCCATTTGGGATCGGGTGAACCAACATTTGGGGACAAATGCCCACAGCTTTCCGGAATTGGTGGAGCAACTGGGGATCTTGCGGTTTGGCCATCGCCCACGAGTAGGGGATACCTTTTGCGGGAGCGGTCAAATCCCCTTTGAGGCGGCAAGGCTGGGATGCGATGTCTATGCCAGCGACCTCAATCCCATTGCCTGTATGCTCACTTGGGGAGCGCTGAATATCGTGGGAGCCGATGAAGCCACCCGTCGGGAAATTGAAGCAGCCCAAAAAGCAGTGGCTGAGGCGGTGGATCGGGAAATTACTGCTCTAGGCATTGAGCATGATGAGCACGGCAACCGCGCCAAAGCCTACCTATACTGCCTAGAAACCCGTTGCCCCCACACCGGCTGGATGGTGCCAATGGCTCCCAGTTGGGTGATCAGCAAAACCCGCAATGTGGTGGCCAAGTTAATCCCCAATTACGACCAAAAACGTTTTGAAATTGAAATTGTATCCGGGGTCAGCGAAGCGGAAATGAAAGCCGCTGCCAAGGGCACGGTGCAGAAAGGCGATTTGGTGTATGTGCTGGATGGGGAAGAATACCGCACACCCATTAAGACCATTCGTGGGGATTACCGCCTTCCCGATGGCACCACCGGCAACAAATTGCGCCGCTGGGAAAAACACGATTTTATGCCCCGCCCCGACGATATTTTTCAGGAACGGCTGTATTGCATTCAGTGGATCACCGCCGAAACATTGGGCAAGAGCCGTCAAGAAACCTTTTTCGCCAGCGTCACCCCCGCCGACCTAGAACGAGAGCGCAAAGTAGAGCAAATCGTTAGAGAAAACCTCGCCGCTTGGCAAGAAGCTGGACTGGTACCCGATATGCCGATTGAACCTGGAGAAAAAACCGATGAGCCGATTCGTACGCGGGGCTGGACTTATTGGCATCATTTGTTTAACGCACGGCAGTTATTGATAGCGAGGCTAATTAAAGCATATTCAATTCCATCAAATTTTATACTGTTTTCATATCTGCTGAATTATTTCTCGAGATTATGTGTTTGGGATGTATCAAGAGATAATATACAGAACACTTTTTACAATCAAGCTCTCAATACAAGCTGGAACTATGGTTGTAGGGCTACGGTATTAGCGATAAAGTTTTTAGTCATGGATTTTCCTTCTTCTATTTGCCTGCATGAAAAAACTACTCTATGTGAAAGTGCTTTATACACGAGTTCCTATAACCATATTTTCATCACCGATCCCCCCTATGCCGATGCAATTCATTACCACGAGATCACCGAGTTTTTTATTGCGTGGTTGCGAAAGAATCCGCCCAAAGAATTTGCCGATTGGGTGTGGGACAGTCGCAGAGCTTTAGCCATTCAGGGCAAGGGGGAAAAGTTTCGGCAGGACATGATTGCCGCCTATACTGCCTTGGCAAACCACATGCCCGACAACGGCTTGCAAATTGTGATGTTCACCCATCAGGATGCCGAAGTGTGGTCGGATATGGCCAGCATCATGTGGGGGGCGGGCTTGCAAGTTACAGCCGCTTGGTACATTGCCACCGAAACCACTTCTGAACTCAAAAAGGGCGGTTATGTGCAAGGCACGGTGTTGCTGGTGGCGCGTAAGCGGTTGCAAGATACTTCTGCCTATCGGGATGAGCTGGTGGAAGAGGTGCGGCAAGAAGTTGCCCATCAGATTGAAACCATGGTGGGGCTAAATCAAAGCACCCAAGGCAAGGGGCGCACCGAAAACCTGTTTGAAGATGCCGATTTGCAAATGGCAGGTTATGCGGCAGCGTTGCGGGTATTGACGGGCTACCGGCGCATTGATGGACAGGATATGGTGGCAGCAGCCCTGCGCCCCCGACCCAAAGGCGAAAGAGATATCGTTCGGGAAATTATTGATTATGCCGTGCAGGTTGCCAATGAGCATCTTGTACCTGAAGGCATCGCGCAGGGGGTGTGGGAGGGGTGCTGTGGTGCAGAGCGCTTTTATCTGAAAATGATGGAACTGGAAGCGGTAGGGCTGAAGAAGCTGGACAACTACCAAAACTTTGCCAAGGCATTTCGAGTTGGCGACTATGGCGAATTGATGGCCTCTCAGCAGCCCAACAATGCCCGACTCAAAAATGCTCTAGACTTCAAGAAGAGCAGCTTTGAGGGCGAATTTGGCCGCTCAGCACTGCGAGCCGTTTTGTTTGCTCTCTACGAACTGCAGAAAGAGGCGGATAGCGATGAGGTGATGGAACACCTGCGGTCTTTGGTGCCCAACTACCACATGCGCCGGGATGATTTGGTGGCTTTTTGTCAATACATTGCCCGCAAGCGAGAACACCGCTATCCAGAAGAGTCCTCAGCCGCCGGGATCTTGCTCGCCCTTATCAGAAATGAACGCTTGGGTTGAAGAAGAAGTTATAGGATTAACTCACTCACAAGTTGTATTGTCAGGGCTTCCTTCAAGCTCAGCATCTGAGTTAAAGTATTTCTCAACAATCGACTTTATTTGGTTAACATAAGCTATAGCCTTGTCCGCATTTTTTTGTTTGTAGTATTCCAAGGGGACAATATCTACAGCTCCATAAAAAGCCAACTCCCTATCTTTGCGCATCTCAAATGATATGTTTTCCAGCAAGGCTATTTCCTCGTCAGAAAGCTCTGGGAACCGTTCTCTATTTTCTGCTACTTGGCCACCAGGGTCATGGGTTTTGCCGTAGTTTATTCCCTTAATGATTAGGCAAGCTTTGATGAATAACTCAATGATTTCTTGGCACATCCGAACTACATCAGCGTAATCGCCAACCTCATAGAAGAATGACAACGCTTGGATGCGATAATTAGCCCTTTGATAGTAGTCTCTTGCTAATTTCTTTCTCATCGTTATTCACCCAATAGGGGATCCCCCGGCATACTTTATACGTAATTAAACTGTCACAGATGAGTTGATTGACTATATCCCTGATCTGCGTGATGCAGTTCTGCTTTTCATAGATGATGTGGTGATTGGTAGCCACTTCATAAGTCAAGCTGGCTGGCCTGCATAGCTCTGTGGGCTTTAGCAAGATAAAGTTTATCTCCAAGCCAAGAAGTTTTTCTAGATCCCTGCAGGTAGGAAGCAGTAAGTCATCTCTGCTTCTGCAATCGGGTATATTCTCTGCAATTACTAATAAATCGAGGTCAGAGCCGTGAACCCATGAATCATTGGCGCGGGATCCATAGACAACAATAGCCCACAGATCCGAGCCAAAGACGGATTGAATTTTCTCTTGAATAAGCCGCGCTTGTGCTTCGGATATTCCTATGCTGCGCTTCTCTCTGCCCTGAAAGCCTGCAGACTCTTGTACGGTTGACATGGCTACCTTGCGCTGATCAGCTTATTCTGCAAAGACGCTGCTTGCGCCTTCGGCTGCTCATTCTAAGGCTAGAGTATTGTTACAATTTTACCCCAGCCCGCCATGTCCAGCACTTCTTTCCTACGCCGTTTCAGTTCCCGCCAGCAGCGGCTCAGCCATGTCTTTCTCAAAGATCGCCTGGCAAAGGCACGCACCTACAAGCGCATTGCTGGGTACTTTCGCTCTTCTATTTTTGAATTGGTGACTGAAGAGATTACACACATCGAGCAGGTGCAGATCGTCTGTAACAGCGACTTGGATCCCTGGGATATTGCCATCGGCAAAGCTTCCCGCCAGGCCAGAGAAATGGCGCTCAAAGAAAAATGGAACGAAGAGAAAGGAGAATTGATCACCAGCCTATTACAGCGCCCCCGCTACCGTCAACTTTACGAAATCCTCAAAAGCGGCAAAGTGGAAGTGCGAGTGGTGTCAGCCGCAGATGCCCCCTTTCTCCACGGCAAAGCAGGTGTTATTGAGGCAAGAGATGGCACCAAATCTGCTTTTATCGGCAGCCTCAACGAAACGCGGCAGGGATGGCAAGAGCATTACGAAATTGTCTGGGAAGACCAGTCGCCAGAAGGGGTTGCTTGGGTCGAAGCGGAGTTTCAGTACCTGTGGGAACGGAGTGTTCCTCTGCCAGAAGCGATTGTGGAAGAGGTGGGGCGATTATCTCGCAAGGTAGAGGTATTTCTTCAAGACTTGCAACCTGTCGATGTTCCTGGAGCCGCATTGGTGGAAGCCCCTCTCTATCGCCGGGGTGAGGTTCTCAAACCATGGCAGCAGTCGTTTGTGGAAATGTTCCTGGAACACCGAGAGCTGTATGGTGCAGTGCGACTCATTCTGGCAGATGAAGTGGGGCTGGGTAAAACCTTGTCTTTGGCGGTTGCGGCGATGGTGGCGTGCCTTTTGGAAGATGGGCCAGCCTTAATTCTTTGTCCGGCTACCCTCTGCCAGCAGTGGCAAGTGGAACTCAAAGATAAACTGGGCATTCCCTCTGCTGTGTGGCTCTCCAACCGCAAGGTATGGCAAGATGCCAATGGGCACATCATCAAAACCAAGGGTGCTGAAGGTATTGGCCGTTGCCCCTATCAAATTGGTATTGTTTCTACGGGTCTCATCTTTCACAATGCCCCCGAAGCCCAATGCCTTTTGGAACGACGCTTTGGCACGATTGTCCTGGATGAGGCCCACCGCGCCCGCTGTACCCGTGGTGTCACGGTAAGGGATCCCAAACCCAACAATCTCTTGGACTTTATGGGCAAGGCGGCCACCCAGTCCAAGCACGTCCTTTTGGGCACAGCCACCCCCATCCAAACCCATGTTGAGGAACTGTGGGATCTGCTGGGAGTGCTCAACAGCGGTGCCGAGCATGTGTTGGGACGACGGCATCAGCAGTTGTGGCAGCAGACGCAAAGGATCCTGCCCATCTTGACAGGACAACAAGCAGTGACCGACGAGCATTTTGCCTGGAATTTGCTCCGCAATCCTCTGCCGCCATCTGTTGAGGATCCCTTGTTTGACCACATCCGCAGCGATCTGAAGCTCTTCAAAGGTCAACACTTCACAGATAAGCCCCTGACGGAATTGGAGGACTTCACCCGCCAAGAACTGCGAGATGCCCTGGAAGAGCGCCAACAGGGGCTGACTTTTTTCCAGCGACACAACCCAATTCTGCGCCATACCGTATTGCGAAAACGCTCTACCTTGGAAGAATTGGGCTTGCTTGAGCGGATTGCCGTCGATATTTGGCCGAGCGAGGGAGAGCAATTGCCCATGTTCTGTGGGCTGGGTTTGCTCACTTCTCCCGAATTTGATGTGGCCTATGAAGCTGCCCAAGATTTTGCTAGGGCTTTGAGACAGCGTACCCAATCCGCTGGGTTTATGAAAAGCATCATGCAAAGCCGGATCTGCTCCAGTATTGCCAGCGGCCTATCTACGGCTCAGAAACTACTGGAAAAGCGGCGTTTTTTTGAGGAGGACGGAGAAGAAGATTGGCTGTTAGACAACCTTCCAGAGATTTTAGAGGCAGAATATGCCCATTTGGAGCGCATTGTTAGCGTCTTGAGCCAAAAGAGCACGGATCCCAAACTCGATGCCGTCCTCTATTTCCTACAGGAACGACACTGGCTGGACTTGGGATGCATCATTTTCAGCCAGTATTTTGATACCGCCCATTGGGTGGCCAACAACCTGAGCCAACGTCTGCCTCAAGAAAGTGTGGCTCTCTATGCAGGCGCCCACAAGTCGGGTTTGTTTTTTGCCGGAGAATGGCGGAGCGCAGAGCGGGAAGATATCAAGAGAGCCGTGCGAGAGCGTACCATTCGGCTGGTGGTGGCCACCGATGCTGCTTGTGAAGGTCTGAATCTCCAAACTTTGGGCACGCTGATCAACATTGATCTCCCTTGGAATCCTTCCCGCCTAGAGCAGCGCATCGGGCGGATCAAGCGCTTTGGTCAGACCCGCGACCGTGTGGACATGCTCAACCTGGTGTACCACGGTACCCACGACGAAAAGGTATACGAGATGCTTTCTCAGCGGATGAAAGATCGCTACGACTTGTTCGGTTCTTTGCCCGATACTATCGAAGATGAGTGGATTGAGAATATCGAAACTCTGGAGGCCAAATTGCAGGAGTTTACAGAGCGCAAGAAACAGGCCAACGCTTTTGAGCTGCGCTACGCAAGCACAGTTGAACCCAAAGGCCCAAGATGGGAGACCTGCGAAAAGGTGTTGTCCCGTCGGGATATTGTGGAACGTCTTTCAGAAGGGTGGTAGCCATATATCAGCCAATTCGATATGCTTCTGCCAATGGGCTGGAAAAAGTTGCCTCTGACCACGAGTTAATACGGGCGGAAGTGACTTGACCATGCTAGGCTCCAGCCCGAAAAATCTGCTCAGCCGTGAGGTTTAATTCAGGGAAAACTTTAGAGCGAATCCGGTCATTGCCCCGAAATAATTGCGCCTGATATTCCTCATTGACCAGTTGGAAAACCGAGATTGTGGGAACCTTCGGCTCGCCAATGTACCGACGACCCCCCAACGCTTGGTAGTCAACGATCCAGTATTCGGCAATACCTAACGTCTCGTAGTCACTCAGCTTATGCCAGTAGTCATCTCGCCAGTTGTTGCTGCTAATTTCAATGACAAGAGGAATAGAGGTTCCGTGGATGAGCGTCGAGGATTTCTGCCACAGGGGTTCTCTGGCCAAGGCAGTACGGTCAATCACCACCCCATCAGGAGCGTAGGCAGTATCGCCTTCCGGCGCCTTGATCAAGGTGTCCCGACCTAGAAAATAGTTGAGGTTGCACCTGCGGATTTCTAATGCCAATTCGATGGCAAGAAAACCACTGATTTCATCATGTTTCCCTGTGGGTTGCATCTCAACCGCAACTCCGTTGTGTAGTTCGTATCGTCTGTTAGGTTTCCACTCCAGAAACTCAGCAAAAGTCATTGGCTTAGAAGACACAGCATAGGTAGCAGTCATAGTTTTTCCTCCCTTGAATGAGTTAAAACGCCCTAGATACTTCTGCAAACATTGTCGCCCATCTCATCCTTTAATAGTCTTTTATGGCATAGCCGTGTAACCCTAGCCAGAGCCGGATGTAGATATCTAGCAGAATCACTTCAGGCATTCCCAACTTGCCTCATCTACGTTTCAAGTGGGGGAGTAGGTTCTTGTCAGGAGCGTGTTGCATTTGAATCTTGCTCTAATTCAATATCACCGTAAATGTCTGCCAGGGAAAAAGTGATGTTGACAGATGGCAGCGTAACAACATCATCCAGGGCATGGTAGTCCCTGAAGATCCACTCGACATTTCCCTGGCGGCGGTAGTGTTCTACACTGATTCGAGCTTGGTCAATTAGCAGATACTCCTGTAAAGTTGGGAGAGAGCGATAGGCAGCAAACTTCGCTCCTCTATCGTAGCTTTCGGTGGCAGGCGAGAGCACTTCCACAATTAAGATAGGGTTAGTGACAGTATCCTTGCGCCCTTCTTTAAGCTGAACTGGGTTTTGGATCACCATACCATCGGGATAGACATATTGTTCGAAGGCAGGTATGTAAAGTCTGAGATCACTAGAAAAAACAGAAAAACCCTTGCCTCTTAGCTTAAGCCAAAGTAGGGCATTGACACTGGTAATCAGTTGGCTATGAATGGGTGTGCCGCCAGTTATCTCAATAATTTCCCCATTGCGAAATTCACGGCGGATCCCGCCTGTGGCCTCTGATTCAGCTTCCAGGGCAAAGTATTCCTCTGAAGTGTGGGTTTTACGGGGGGCGAGGGCAGTGGTCATGGCATCTCCTCAGGCAGCGGCAGAATGGCTCAAACGGTCAGTCGGGTGTCGAGAAGCTCGACGCGGTGGCCTTCGGGTTCTCTCGGTCGCAAGTGCAGCCAACCTCTCTGTATCCTTCGTCGGCCTCTCCATGATGAGAGGTATCCTGCGATTCTGGGGTAAAGACCGGTGGTGGGGAGCCGACGCTTTTGTTATCCTGTCGCATAAGCTCCCCCTCTGGGATCCCAGGGGAAAGTGGGCCAACCTTGCCTGACACTGAACGCCAGCACAGCCCGCATAATGTTCCCGCACAATGTCCTGCACAATGTTGTGTCAGCAAGACTTGGTTCTCGATGGCAGGTTTGCAGAGAGGACGTGACCTGATGTTTACTTGGCTCTGGACGAAACAATTTTCTCGCTTGAATCAAAGGCTACAGAGCCTAGAGGTAGCCCGCGAGGAAAACCTTCTGTCTCCCGATCTGAGCGCCCAAACTCTGCAGGTGGCCCCCGACTTTTGGGAACGGCAGCACCAAGCCTTTGTCTATGTGGATAAGCAAATGCGAAGGCTCAGCCGTCGCAGCAAGATTTGGGGAGGAATGGCGCTGCTGGCCATTCTGGCCGATGCGGCTTTGATAGTGGCAGGTCTGGCAGCGTTTCAGTCTTGGCAGCAGGTGCAGGCGGATCGCCAATTAACTCGCATTGCCCAACAGGTTGCGGCTGTCGATCCTGTGCAGCGAGCTTTTGAGGATCTGGTGGCTCAATTGCCCCAGATGAGCGGGGCAGAGCGATATCGTGCCCTAGAGGCGTTGCAGGCTCTCTCGGCCATCTCGATGGCGCACGGCGGCTATTCCTACGACGGTTCTGCGGGCATTTCCATGTACAGCTCTGTTTTCCCAGCGGCAGCAACCCCTCTTGAGGCTCAACTGCAAACCATTTACCGGTTGGGGCAAATGCGGGTGGTGGAGGCGGTGCCGGCTTTGCTGACCAAGCTTGCGGACGATGAACCGGTGGTGCGGGAGGCGGCAGCCCGTGCCCTCGGCCAAATCGGGGATCCGCGCGCCTTGGATCCCTTGCACGATCTTCTGGCCTATGAGCCCAATGAGTTGGTTCAAGATGCGGCTATTGCTTCGATTGCGCAACTGCTGCGCTAAAGGGAAAGTTAGACAGGGGTGGGGGTTGAGGCAGTGGGGATGAGTATCGGCAAAATGAGCAGGCTGGGCAAACTGCTGGGGGTGCTCTGTTGGATGTGGGGATCCGCTCTGCCGGTTTGGGCGCAGGATCCCTTCCGCAGCGGGGACAATGCCCGCCCCATCAGCCCAGAGGTAGCCGCAGCTTTTGAAGAGTTCTTCTGTGCAGGCCGCTACAGCCAGAGCCGGGAAAAGCTGGAAATGGCCAAGAAAGCCTCTCCCGAAGAGCCGATGGTCTATGCCCTGTTGGCGGCGCTGGCTTATCAGGAGGGAGACCTGGAAGCATTTGCCCAGTTGGCCACTCAAACCCGACAGGTGGCCGCCGAGTTGAAAAAGACGGATCCCCTGCGTGGCAACCTTTATGAGGGCGTGGGCTACGGGCTAGAGGCAGCCAACACTGTGGTGCGAGATGGGGTGGTCATCGGTTTGCCCAAGGCTCTGCCCACCCTCAATCAATTGTTTGCCTCCATCCGGGCCGCCCAGGCAGTGGACAGCAGCGATCCGGAGCTCAATCTGCTCAACGGCTACATGGATTTGCTGCTGACCTACCGGGAGAAGGCTCTAAATCAGTTTCGGATGGCAGCTCCTGACTATCTGTCCTACCGCGGCCAAGCTCTGGCCTACCGGGATATGCAGCGCTTTGACGAGGCGCTGGAGGCGGTGGATCGAGCCATTGCTGCTTCTTGCAGCAACCCCGAGCTTTACTACCTCAAGGCGCAAATTCTGGTTTCCAAAGGGCAAGACCGAGAGGCCGTCCCCCTTTTCGATCAGGCCCTGCAAGCTTCCGCCCAACTGCCCCAACCTTTGGTGGAGCAAATCCAGATGGAGCGGGATCGCGCCGCCCAGCGCAGTGGGTTGACCGGCCAGTTGCCGGCCACGCCTAGCCCCTGAAGGGATCCCATGAGCCTGCGCATCAGCGGCAAACGAGCGCTGCAAACTCCTACTGGCTTGGGCACCCGACCCACCCCTGGCCGGGTGAGGCAGGCCTTGTTCAACATCTTGCAAGGGCAGGTAGAAGGCTGTCGCTGGCTGGATCTGTGCTGTGGGGCCGGTACGGTGGGAGCAGAAGCCCTGTGTCAGGGGGCCGCTTTTGTGGCCGGGATCGAGATTGCCGCCCCTGCCTGCCGCATCATCCGAGCCAACTGGGCCAAGGTGGCGCAGCCGGGGCAATCTTTCCAGGTCATTCAGGGGGATGCCCGCAAGCTGCTCAGCCGCGGCCTGAACTTGGAGCCATTTGATTACGTGTACTTTGCTCCTCCCTACGAGGCCGGTCTGTACGCCCCGCTCCTGCCCCTGATCCCGCCCTTGCTCAAGCCAGGCGGAACCTTGATCGTCGAGCATCGCAGCGGCCAGAAGCTACCAGACCAGGTGGGATCCCTGCTGCGCTTTGACCAACGAACCTATGGGCAAACGGCGCTGGCTTTCTATCGCCATCTGGAAGAGCAGCTCTAACTGGGAAAGGGGGTGCTGACAAAGCCGATTTCCAAGAGCTGCTGATAGGCTTGGGTGCCCAGCTCGCGGGTTGGGCCCTGGCTGTTGATGACCTGGATCAGCCAGCCCACAGCCTCTTCCGGTCGCCCGGCGGCGCGATAGACCACGGCCAAATCGTAGGCGGCTTGATCCCGGGCTTGGGCGGCAACACGGGCCAGCTCCCGCTGTTCTTCGGAGATGCGGTTTTGGATCCCGGCGAAGGCGCGGGAGAGATCTTGGTGGTAGTTGGAGCGCTGGTTGTAGGCGTTGAACACCTGTTGCAGCAGCTCGACAGCCTGGTCGTAGTTTTGCGCTTGGATGGCGGCATCGGCTTCGGCGGCCAGTTGTTCGGCTCGCAACGCGCTGAGGGCGCTGCTGGGTTGCTCTAGAGCGCGAAACTGCTGCGGATTGGGAATAAGCTGCTGTCCGGCAGGGAGCTGCTGAGCGGTGGCCCAGAAGGTGGAGCCCACGCTCAAGATGAGGCCGAGTAATACGCCGAAAACCAACCGCGCCCAAGAACGGCGCAGAAGGCTAAGTCCCTGGGCGATGGCGTCCTGGCGACAGCCTTGGGAAGCAACAGCGGGACGTCGTCCAATCATGTGCGGGTAACCCCCAAAACCTCTCTTGACCCGTTCCACTTTACCCTACTCCTCGGGTCTTTGCTGCAGCTCAGGGATCCCTTTGGAGCGAGGCTGGGAGGAGATGGGCTTCTTGAGCTTAGGCGGGGAGGGGTTTTCCGGCAGCAGCGGTAGGTTGAGAATCAGCTCATACATGCGCAGGTATTCCAGCGCTGAGCGGTGCCAACTGAAATCGCTGGCCATGCCCCGCTTCTGCAGCGCTTGCCAGGTTTCTTTGTGCTGGAAGGCTTCCCAAGCCCGCGCCAGACAGGTGTAAAAGTCCAGGGCTTCGTAGCGGTCAAAGCAGTAGCCGGTGCCGATCCCCTTGCTGGGGATGTGGTGGCTGACCGTATCCACCAGCCCCCCCGTGCGGCGGACGATGGGCACACACCCATAGCGCATGGCGATCATTTGGCTGATGCCACAAGGTTCAAAGCGGCTGGGCATCAAAAACGCATCTGCCCCCCCGTAGATCAACTGGGCCAGCTTGGGTTGGTAGCCTTTTTGGTAGGCCATTTTGCCCGGGTGCCGCTCGGCCATCTCCCGGATCCGCCCTTCGTAGTAGGCTTCGCCGCTGCCTCCCAGCAAAACAAATTGCGCGTCGCTGTAGGCCAAAAAGCGATCCAAGGCTTGGATGAGCAAGTCGATCCCTTTTTGCTCCACCAAACGGGCCACCATGCCCATCAGGAAGGTATCTGGGTTAACGGTCAAGCCCAACTTGGCCTGTAGCGTGGCTTTGTTGGTCGCCCGCCCGCTGAGATCATCGATGCTGAAATTGGCCTCTAGGTCTGGGTCGGTGCGGGGATCAAACCTATCGATGTCGATCCCATTCAAAATTCCTCGCAACCGTTCCCCTTTCCAGGCCAACAAGTCCTGCAGTCCTTCCCCATGCAGAGGGGTGCGAATTTCCATCGCATAGGTGGGCGAGACGGTATTCACTTGGTCGGCGTAGAGGATCCCGGCAGCCATGGTGTTGTGGGCAGAAAAATACCAGGGCAGCCAGGTCATGCGCTCCAGTTGCCAGCGCCAGGGCCCTTGGTAGGCCAGGTTGTGGATGGTGAACACCGTGCCAATATCGGGAGCTTGGTGCATCCAGGCCGGGATCATGCCGGTGTGCCAATCGTGGCAGTGGATGATGTTGGGTTTCCAGGGGTAGTAAGTCCAGGCAAATTCGGCTACGGCGTTGGCAAAAAAGGTGAAGCGCCAGAACTCGTCCTCGCCGTAGTAGATGCGGTGGGGAGCAAAGCAGTAGTGGCTGACCAAGTAGAGGGGCACATCGGTGCCGGGCAAAACGCTTTCGTAAATATCGGCCACCTGACCCATGACCTGTTTAGACCAGATGGGATCTTTCGAGCGGGGGTATTGCCCCGGTTCCTGGCCGAACTTGTCCCAGAGAAAGCCATACAGAGGCATGATGATGCGGACATCCTGACCCAGCTTGCGCAAAACGACAGGCAGGGATCCCACCACATCCGCCATGCCCCCCACCTTGGCCAAAGGTGCTGCCTCTGCCGCTGCGAACAAAATCTTGGCTTGAACCACGATGCCCTCCCTGTTGTTGTGGGCTCCGCTCCGCCGCCGTGAACGGATCCCGGCTCAGTTGCCCTCAGCCAAAACCCTTCCCATCCTAAAACACAAGGGATCCCTGCGCCGGATGAGCTGAGGCAGCGCCTCATCTTGAGGTTATGTTGCAACTTATTGATTTTTCGTAAGATGGAAGGACAGTGTTGCTCAGAACTGTTGTGGGCGCTGCTGTATTGCACTTTATTTGTCGTCATTGTTCTGGAGATATCGTCCTATGACCATAGCGGTAGGGCGCGTGCGTCAGGAGCGAGGATGGTTCGACATCGTCGATGACTGGCTCAAGCGCGACAGATTCGTGTTCATCGGCTG
>NZ_JBSSCS010000055.1:0-14419 GCF_054060015.1 Thermostichus sp. MS-CIW-25 | reverse complement strand
CTGAGGGCCACGGAGGACTGGGCTTTCCGGCGTTACCTGGACATGGGCCCGCTTTGGGCCGTGGAAGAAAAACCCACAAAAATCGCGACTTGACAAGGGCCAAAGTTAGCAATGGGTAGAAGTGGGGTTGTGAGATTTGTAAAGCTTCCTTAACCGCTGAGAAACAAGACAGCAACCAGGCAAAAGCCGCAAAAAGCCTCGAAAATTGAACGAGGCCGAAGGGCAAAACCGATCAACAACATGGAAAAAAGCTCCTCGGTCAGAGAACAGGCTAAATAAGGTACGTATCAGGCCAAGCTTCGGATTCATCTCTGGGTTTAAAAGACGGCGACATCACTGCTACCGAGAGACAAAAATCCCCACCCTGTGGGGGGCGGGGGATGGTGTAGACTGCACACGGAGCAGAAATCTCTGACCGTACCCATTGGAAGGCATAGCCGGGGAGAGTGTTCACCAAGGCACTTTCCCCAACCTCCGTTCAGGATGGATCCGTTTATCCTCTGGCCGAGGCGGCCAAAGCAGAGTTCATGATCGGCCAGAACCAGTGGGGCCGCATCAGGATGACAGTGTCGATGACGTGGATGATGCCGTTATCGGCTTCGATGTCGGCTTGGATAACGGTGGCGTTATTGACCTCGAAAACGTCCCCTTCGATCAACAAGTCGATGGGGGATCCCTCTACCGAGCCCACACTTTGGTACTTGGCCAAATCCGCCTTTTTCAGGCGACCGGGCACCACGTGGTAACACAAGATGCGGGTCAGTTGGGGGATGTTTTGCACCAGAGTGGTGATGGTGCCAGGAGGCAGCTTGGCAAAAGCCCCATCGGTGGGGGCAAAAACGGTAAAGGGGCCAGGGCTTTTGAGAGTGTCTACCAGGTTTGCCGCTTTAACGGCAGTTACCAAGGTGGAAAAGCCCTCAGCAGAGACGGCAATATCGACAATATCGGGCATGGCCGGGATCCTTTGGCTGGGAAGTTGCTGCTAACAAAGTTGCTGCTCGAAATGTTTTGGGATGGTTAAAGTTGCCATAGGCTAGCGATAATTCTGATCTTGGATGTAGGAAAGACGGGCGGCTTCTCGGATCCCATATTCCGGTCGGGTGAAGCGATTGAGTTGTCCCTCAAAATAACGGCGGTTCATCATCAAGTGCCGTGGATTTGGATCATCAAGGGGATACAAGAAAGCGGCCCTTCCCGCCTGAATCACGGCTGAGGTGACGTTGTACATGGAGCGCTGGAAGCTAACCCCCAATTGAATCAGCATGTCCTCTTCGCCGCGGCAATGCTTGCGATAATACTCCACCAAATACTGGGGCAAAAAGTGGTACATATCCTGGTGCAAGAGCGTGGGTGGGATCCCGGCGGTGCCCACCGGAAACTTATCGGCGTAGAGGATCCCGTAGTGGAAGTCCAACTGGTTGGTGGGAACTTCGTTGGCCTGGGCGTTGTAGGACTTAGTGCCGCGGAAAGGAGAGGTGCGATAAAACACGGCCTCTACATAGGGGAAGGCAGCCTCATATAGCCAGGTGAATCCTTTGGATTTGGGCACAATATCGTACCATTCTCCCCGAATACGCACGCGGTGGTAGATGGGTCGTCCGGCAATGGCGAAGATCCCGTTGACCAGAAAGTTCATCGCCTCCGGCACGCTGGTGATTTTGCCTTCATCGTAGAGATCGCTCATCTCAAAAAAGACCGGAGCCATCACCTCCCAAAACAGGCCCAACACCGAGTACATGGTGGCCTGGCGGCACAGCTCCAAAAACATATCGGGGAAGAGCTTGTATAGCCCCATCAACAAGGGGTTGCCCTGGCAATAGGCGCGGATGGCGCGGTCGGCATTTTGCTTGTATTCTTCGGAATCCATGTAGGGATCCAGCAAGCCCCCCATATCCCGGTGCCAGAGCATGGCCCGCATACATTCTTCGGCAAATTCCATGTTGATGCGGTCATGCCAGAGGTGATGCAAAATCCTGGGCAGCTTGCGCTTCAGCTCCCCCTTTTCCATAAACTCCAGCAGCTCGGGATGGGCCGTAGCCTGGCCTCGCCAAATGCGCAAATCCGCGTTATCCCCCGCGTAGTGGTTGGCCAGCTTCAGATACTCTTCAGGAATGATGAACTTGAAAAAAGGCAAGGGATCCACAAACACCTGCTCGGCAATGTAGAGCAGATCCCGCCAGTAGAAATCCATTGGCACGGCATAGGCTTTGTAGAGGCCGATAATTTGCATCAGGTTTTCCGGCGTATCTGGCAGCATGGATCCCCCTGCCTCCAGGCGGTGGACTATATCCGCAAAAGGATGGGTAGAAGGGGGCAGCTTGCGGGCTGTGAGGGTTGTCGTCATAGAAGAAGTCTCCAACTCTTCAAAAGTTCTGGCTCCTTGAGGTCATTCCCTGGGATCTCAATTCCTGGAAGTTTCCCGATTGCCTTGATCTGCTCCAGAGAAGGCAGCCCAGCTCCCTAGGGAGAATCGGCAAGATCGCCAGCCGAGGCCAGGATAAGCGTTTGCGCTTGAGCCACCTGGGTGGATAGGGTAAAGGCCAACGGTTGCGGCCATTTCACCAGGTTCATGGGCTGGATCCCAAACCAAACGATCAAGGCCGTCAAAATAAGCCCTGGGATCCGCTCCCAGCCATGCACGCGCGGGTAGTAGGCGGTGCGGTTGTCCAACCTGCCAAAGCAGGTGCGGTTCAGCAAAATCACAAAGTACACCGCCGTCAAGCCGGTGCCACAGATGCTGATCAAAGTGGGCAGAGGAAAATCTTGGTAGCTGCCCTGGAAGATCAAAAACTCCGCCACAAAGCCCACCAGGCCAGGGATCCCGGCGCTGGCCATCCCCCCCAAGATGAGCAGAGCACTCACCGTGGGCAAGCCCCGCAAGGGGTTGAGCAGGCCGTTGAGCACATCCAGATCGCGGGTTCCCACTTTGCGCTCCACCAAGCCCACCAAATCGAACAGCAGCGCCAAGATGAGACCATGGGAGACCATCTGCACCATCGCCCCGGTCAGGCTAATGGGGGTGGCTGCCGCCATGCCCAGCAGGATGTAGCCCATATGGCCGATGGAGCTGTAGGCCACCATGCGCTTGATGTCTTTTTGGGCGATGGCCGCCAAAGCCCCCGACAGCACGGCAATGGCTCCCCACCAGGCCAGGATCCCACCCAGGTCGGCCCAAGCTTGAGGAAACAACTGCAGCCCAAAGCGAAACAGACCGTACGTGCCTAACTTGGAGAGGATCCCTCCCAGGAGGATGGCCACTGGCGGCGACGACTCCCCGTATGCATCAGGCAACCAGGTGTGGAAGGGGATCAGCGGCATCTTAATGCCGAAAGCCACGATCAAGGCCAACAGCGTCAAGGTCTGGGCAACAGGGCTGAGAGAGGTGATGCGGATCTCCAGCAGCTCAAAGCTATGGGGATCCCCCAGCCAGTAGATGGCCAAAAAGGCCCCCAACAGAAAGATGGCGGAAACGGCGGTGTAAATCAAAAACTTGATGGCAGCATAATCCCGCTTGGGGCTGCCCCAAATGGAGATGAGCAGGTAGATCGGGATCAGCACCAGCTCGTAAAACAAGAAGAACAAAAGCAGGTTCTGGGCAACAAAAGCCCCGTTGACCGACCCGCTCATGAACAAAATGCAGCCGTATAAGAGGTTGGGCCGCTTCACCTCTGGCTCAGCTGTCAGCACCGCAATCAGCGTGAGCAACCCGTTCAAAGCCACCATCAGCAGGGAAAACCCGTCCAGGCCCAGGGAGTAGCTCAGCCCAATTGCCGGGATCCAATCCCACCGCTGCACCCACTGCAGCCCTTCCGCTTGCAGGTCAAAGTTGGCAAACAGCAGCAGCGAGATCCCCAGCGGGATCCCGGCCAAGGCCACCGCCAGCTTTCG
Source organism: Thermostichus sp. MS-CIW-25 (assembly GCF_054060015.1). Taxonomy (NCBI): domain Bacteria; kingdom Bacillati; phylum Cyanobacteriota; class Cyanophyceae; order Thermostichales; family Thermostichaceae; genus Thermostichus; species Thermostichus sp. MS-CIW-25. The sequence goes on along the minus strand of NZ_JBSSCS010000055.1, from coordinate 10,531 downwards.
CCCCCCCAAGCCTAAGAACAGGAGCAGGGATCCCAAGATCGGCAACACAATCAAGGCACTCAGCATGGTCTTTTCCCTCTTTATCTAAGGACTCCGTCCCGCTACCTTGCCCAAGCCTAGAGAATCAGCCAGCCCAGCAGGGCCACCCCCACCACAATCGTCAGCACGTAGGCTTGCAACTGGCCAGAGGTGGTGTATTTCAAAACCTGTCCACCCGCCAATACCGCCAAGCTGGTCAAATTTACCAAGCCGTCTACCACATAGCGGTCGAACAAGGCTGTAACCTCAGAGATGATGCGTACCGCAAACACCACACTGGCCCGGTAGAGCTTGGGGGTGTAGAAGTCGTTGGCCAACAAATCCTGCCAGTCGGCCAAGAAGGCCCAGTCCACCGGCTGCCGCTGCGGACGCAGATACAGCCAGGCTCCCAAGGCAATGCCTGTCAAGCTGGATCCCGTCATTACCCCAACAGGGATCCCTTCCAGAGCGGGAATCAGACCTAGTGCCGCTAGGATCATGGGCATGTGCAGCGTTACCCCCATCATGGCGGTGCTGGGCAACGTCATCGGCCAATGCACCTCTGGCGAGCGCTCGCTCATCTGCTGCGGTTTGCCCCCCCAAACAAGGCCAAATACCCGCGTTAGCCCCAGCGCCGTCACCGCATTGGTAACCAGCACAACTGCCGCCCACAACCCCTGCCCCGGTTGCACCAACTGCTGCCAGAGATCCGTCAGCACCCAAAAGGAGCCGAAGGGAGGCAAAGCGATGATTCCAGCCATCCCGGTCAAGAAGCACAGCCCCGAGATAGGGCGCCGCGACCACAAGCCTCCTAGATAGCGCAGATCCTGGGTAATGCTGTTCCAGATCACCATGCCCAGCGCCATCACCAACAGGGCCATCGCGGGCGCATAGGTCAGCAGCAACCCATAGGCTTGTTGGGGATGACCGGTGCCCACCGCCACAAAGATCAAGCCCATGTAGGCGCTCACCAGATAAGACAGGGCCCGCTTGGCATCGATCTGGGCCAAGGCCACTAGGGATCCCCCCACCGCCGTCAAGCTGCCGATAGTCAGCATCACCTTCAGCACCGTTGGGGAAAGCTCATAGAGGGGTTGCAGGCGAATCAACACCCAGGCCCCTGTGCCCACCACCACCGCATTGCGCAAGATCGTCGAGGGGATCGGCCCTTCCATCGCCTCATCCAGCCACAGGTGCAGAGGAAATTGGGCACACTTGCCTACGGGGCCGGCCAGCAACCCCAGCCCTACCAGGGCCAGCAGGGTGGGATCCACAGTGACAGATCCTGCCTGCACCGCCTCTGCCCAGGCCGCCAAATCCTCAAACTCCCAGGAGCCGGTCAGGGGATAGATGGCGATTACCCCCATCAAGAGCAACAGGTCGCCGATGCGCTTGGTTAAAAAAGCATCCCGCGCTCCCGTCACCACCAGCGATTGGTTGAACCAAAAGCCCACCAACAGGTAAGTGCCCAGGGTCAAAATCTCCAGGATCACGTAGCTGAAAAAGAGGGAGTCGCACAAAGCCAAGGCACACATCCCCCCCTCAAACAGGCCCAGCAGGGAGAAAAACCGCGCCCAGCCCCAGTCCATTTCCATGTAGCCAAAGCCGTAGATCTGGGCCACCAGGTTCAGCCCCGTCACCACAGCGCAGGCCCCCAGAGTTACCGATGACACCTGCAGCGGCAGCTCTAACATCAGATCCCCCACCTGTAGCCAGGGCAACCGAATGACCTGCGCCGGCTGATCCCAAATTGCCACCAGCGCCCCCACGCTGTGCAGGAAGGCCATCAACGTCAAGAGCGCATTCAGATAACCTGCCGGACGTGGTCCCGTGCGCCGGGTGATTCCTGGGGACCAGATCAGCGCTCCCGCCCACGCCACCAAGGCGTAGAGGGGAATCAGCCATGCAGTTGTGACCAGCCCGTTCAAGCTCATAATCCTCCTTCGGCCAGGGATCTTGGCCAAACTGGAACACTTGCTGAGATCCTGTAAAAAATCTTAAGCAGCATCTTAGCTGCGAACTAGGATAGATAAAAATTGAACTTCTCGATGAAAGCTATAGACAAAAGTCTATAGCTTAAGAAGGAGCAACAGCATAACCTCTGTTGTTGTCACCACTCCCCTCTCCAAAGCGTGGATGGGAATAAACTCCTTGGGAACTCAGGATCCCCGGCTGCGCAGATACCGTGAATGGCTCTAGGACATCCCCGAAGTTCTGCTGCCCTACTTCCGGTCTTCGATAGGCTAACGCAAGCAGGATCCCATTCACCTCTTCATCCCAAAGCTACCATCGTAAGTCCCTGTGAAATTGCCAAGAAGATGAAGATTGAGAACAACGACCTAGAAGGGCGTTTTGACTTTGGGTTGCTTGACCTTCAGCTCGCGAATCCGTTTCAACATCTTCTGGAAATACTCCGCTAGGTAGTCCTCAAGAGAGGTCAGAGAGGCCAGTTCAATCCCCAGGGTTTCGCATACAGGCGTCATATCGGCGTGCATGGGTTCTTTGGCCGCGATCACCTCCACAAACGCCAGCCGGTCGGCAATGTTCCAGCTCCACTGAAAAAACTGCGCCACCTTGCGCGCCCCTCTCAGCAGTCCCAGCGGCATGGTGCTGACTTTGGCCTTTTTGCCGGAGAGCTGCTCGCACAAGGCAATGACTTCTCGAGCCGTCCAAGCCTTGGGCCCCACCAAGGGAAAGATTTGCTGCTTGGCAGCTTCTACAGTGAGAGCTCGCACCGCAAACCGGGCTGCATCTAGGGTGTCTAGGTAGGCCGTTGGCATGCCCTCGCCGGTTACCCAGACGATTTGTTCTTCCAAGATGGGGATGGCGTACTGGCCAATCAACCCCTGCATAAAGCCCGCTGGCCGGAAAATGGTGTAGGGCATCTGGGATCCAACCAAATACTTCTCAATGTGATGCTTGAAATTCATCAGGGGCACATTGGGATACTCGTGGTGGGCGCCCATGATGGAGAAAAAGATAAAATGCCCTACCTGGGCAGCCCGTGCCGCATTGATCAGGGCAACTTTGCCATCCCAGTCCACCTGACGGGCGCTGAGGGTATCGGTCACCCGCACCGTGGCACAGTCGATCACCGCCTCGATGCCTTCCATCGCGGAGTTGAGGGTGCTGGGCTGAAGCAGGTTTCCCACCTTCAGGTGAGCGCCCCATTCACTTAAGAAAGCAGCCTTTGCCGGATTTCGCACCAGACAGGTAACTTGGTGTCCCTCTTCGATGGCTCGGCGCACCACCTGACGGCCCAGCGTTCCCGTCGCCCCCACAACCAGCACGTTCATAAAATTATCATTTCTTAACCTTAGGCTTAGTCTATCAGACCGACACAGCTCCCAACACAATCCAACACAACTTTGAGGCAGCGACAAAATGGGGATCCTCTGCCAAGCCGGCTTTGAGGGATCCCCAAAGTTGGGTACTGAAGCGTCTAGCTGGCCAGCTCGTTCATGCGTTGCGCCAAGGTGAAGTCCAATTCCGTAATGCCCCCGGCATCGTGGGTGGTGAGATCCACCCGCACGCGGTTGTAGACATTGCTCCATTCGGGGTGGTGCCCCATGCTTTCGGCCACCAAGGCCACACTGCTCATCCAGCCAAAGGCTTCGACAAAGGAACCAAACTGAAATTGGCGATGCAGCTTTCCCTCCCGCAAAGACCAGCCGGGCAGTTTCTCCAGCTTGGCCTGGATCTCGGCTTCACTTAGCTTGACGGGTCTGGACATGGGCGTTCCCTCCGGTCGATGCCATCGTTTTCATCACGCTTTCATCAAAGGAGCAACTGAGAGCGGATCCCGGCTTATTCACAAAACTTCATGACCTTTGTATTCATGCTCTTCTACATGCGCGTCTATGGGCGCGGGGCTGAGCGGCTTGTACAACCAGTAGCCTTGTACAGCAAAGTGGGCCTGCTGATAGAAATGGAGGGCGGCTTGGTTGTGATGGTAAACCTGCAGGGTAATGGCAGCTAGCTGCTGCTGGGATCCCCAGCGTTCCACCTGTTGCATCAAAGCTCTGCCCAGGCCCTGCCGACGATGGGCGGGATCCACCCAGAGCAAAAAGACGTAGGCCACCCGCCGATGGGTGGCTTGATCTGTGGAGATGCCGGCCCAAACACAGCCCACCGGCTCTGCAGTTTCTTCTTTCAAGATCCACCAGCAGGGGGTGCGGGGTGGGTCGAAGAGGCGATCCAGCGTCTCTTCCAGGTGATCCCAGTTGCTTTGCTCTGGAAAAGATTCCTGCAACGTGGCCTGCAATCCTCGTCGCACCCAGGGCCGATCCCAGGCTGAACCAATGCGCCAACGGTAACCGGCGGGCAAAGGGATCCCTTGTTCAGCCATCCTCAGGCATTTGCAGAAAGGGCCACAGGCGTCGCTTCTTCTAGAGGGGCAGGCTGGGCCATATCCTCCGGCAGAAACGAGCGAATGCTCACCACCACCAGGGTAAACAGAAACACCAGCAGGATGAGAGCGGGAAAGATATATTGCCGCAGGATGCTCATGCTTCTACATAATCATTTCAAGTTTCTACAGCATAGCGTGCAGGGAGGGATCCCTGGGCAGCTTTTCGGAAATCTCCTCGGTTTTTCTTCTCCTGATCTCCATCTCAGCCCCTATCGACTAACCCTGGGGGATCCCATGCGTTAATAAGGTGAGAAAGTGTAGCCTACGATTCCAAAGTGAGGTTGGCTGTGCATTAAGGTCGAGCGTAGTTGTGGGTCATCCGCCCAACCTGATCCCACTGCTGCGCGACGCGAGCGGAGAATCCATGAGCACCCCCAATCGCCCCTTGAAGACCCTTGGGATCCCTCCCAATGCCTGGGCTGTGAATGCCGAAATGGCCGACATCACCCGTCCGCCCTTGGATCCCCGGCCCATCCTGCTACCCACCTCCAGCAAAACCCTGCGCTTGGATCTGGCCAAAGCGGCGCTGCTGGTGATCGACATGCAAAACGACTTTTGTCATCCCGACGGTTGGCTGGCCAGCATTGGCGTCGATGTTACACCTGCACGGGCTCCCATCGGCCCTCTAAAAGCCCTGCTGCCCCGCCTGCGACAAGCTCAAGTGCCGATTGTGTGGGTGAACTGGGGCAATCGCCCTGACTTGCTCAACATCAGCGCCGGCTTGCGACATGTGTACAACCCCACCGGAGAGGGAGTAGGGCTGGGGGATCCCTTGCCTAAGAACGGGTCTTTGGTCCTCACGCGGGGCAGTTGGGGCGCTGCTGTGGTGGAGGAACTGGAAGTCAAACCCGAGGATATCTGGGTGGACAAGTTCCGCATGAGCGGCTTTTGGGATACGCCTCTCGATAGCATTCTCAAAAACCTGGGGCGCACCACCCTCTTCTTTGCCGGTGTGAACATCGACCAGTGCGTCATGACCACCCTGCAAGACGCCAATTTCCTCGGCTACGACTGCATTTTGCTGGAAGACTGCGCCGCCACCACCTCTCCTGAATACTGTTTGCTGGCCACCCTCTATAACGTCAAGCAATGCTTTGGCTTTGTCGCCTCCTCCCCTGACTTGCTGGCGGCTCTCCCCTGTTAGCACTTGCCCACTATTCACCCCTCATCTCTTGAGTGGAGGATCCCGATGCAAACGCTCTCCCGCTGTGTGATCCCAATTGTTAAAACCCCTGCCGATTATCAGGCTTTTCGCATCAGCCCCCACGATACCAATCGCTTGGCCATTGTGTTTGATCCTTCTCATGCTCAGATTTCTCTGACTTTTTGTGTGGAGATCTTCGATGAGGGAGGCAAAACCCCTCCCAACCGCCATCAAATGGCTGTAGAGATGTTCTTTATCCTCAAGGGTGAGGGCATGGCCATTTGCGATGGAAAAGCTGCTCCCATCAAAACCGGAGACAGCATTTTGGTTCCGCCAACAGGCGTGCATGAAATCCGCAACACCGGCCCAGGCCGCCTCTACGCCCTCTGCTTCATGGTGCCCAACGAAGATTTTGCCGAGCTCATCCGATCCGGTACTCCTGCGGATTTGGATGAAGAGGATATGGCAGTCTTATCCGGAGGCTGGAGAAGGGCACTCGCTGAGGCTTAGACCTCAGAGGCTCTGGAAGCTGTGGAAGTTGGAAGGTCGGGGGTACTCCGAAATAAATAAATCTTTTCTCAGATTCTCAGTTTCCCAAAAAAAGGGGTCTGGGAGAGGCCGCGCTTGCGCCAGCAGGCCGGAGATCAAGGACAATACCGGGGAAGAGGCTCAAACTCAGGTGGGAGTTCCTCTCTCCTAAAAGCTTCTGTTTTATCCTGGGAAGAATCCACCCAGGGATCCCTTGGGTTTCCTTGGCCGGTTTTCCTTTGGCAAGACTTGCTAGCCCAACCCAGACCATGCTGCCCGTTCGCCCCCGCGAAACTGTTTCCATGTTCACCCGCGACGGGATCCAACTGGACGCGGATGTCTATCGCCCGCAAGGGGAGGGGAGCTACCCGGTTTTGCTGATGCGGCAGCCCTATGGGCGGGCCATTGCCTCGACGGTGGTGTATGCCCATCCCAGGTGGTATGCGGCCCAGGGGTACATTGTGGTCATCCAGGATGTGCGCGGACGGGGAACTTCCAAGGGATCCTTCTACCCTTTCCGCCATGAGGTGGAAGACGGGTTTGACGCCGTCAATTGGGCGGCTGCCTTGCCGGGGAGCAACGGCGTAGTGGGCATGTACGGCTTCTCTTATCAGGGCATGACCCAGCTGTATGCGGCTTCTACCCGTCCCAGCGCCTTGAAGGCCATCTGCCCGGCGATGCTGCCTTACGATCTCTATGCCGATGCCGCTTACCCAGGGGGGGCCTTTGCCTTTCAGAACAACCTCAGTTGGGCCTTGCAACTGGAGACCGAAGGGGCGCGTCTCAGGGGGGATGCCAATGCCTACCAAGCGCTTTTGAAAGCTGCCCGCAATCTCCCCCTCTACGACCCTATCCCCCTCAAGCCGGGGGTGTTGCAGCAGTATGCCCCCCAGTCCTATTACTTCGACTGGCTGGAGCACAGCGAGCCGGATGAATACTGGCGCAAGCTCTCTCCCCGTCTAGAGGTGGTGGATCTGCCGATGCTACACATTGCCGGCTGGTTTGACAGCTACCTGAGTGGTAGCCTGCGCCTCTACAAGGAAATGAGCGCCCGCAGCCAGAACCCTCAATACCTGATCATCGGCCCTTGGATCCATCTCCCTTGGGGGCGCAAAGTGGGGGCGTTGGACTTTGGCCCAGAGGCTGTCAGCCCCATCGATCGCCTGCAGGTGCGCTGGTTTGACCAGTTCCTCAAAGGCAAAGATACAGGGATCCTCCAGGAGCCGCCGGTACGCCTGTTCGAGATGGGATCCAACCGCTGGCGCGGCTTTGATGCTTGGCCTACCCCTGAGCCAAAAGCTTTTTACCTACACAGCACCGGCTTGGCTGCCCTTTCAGAAGCAGAGGGATCCCTTCGCCCTGAACCCTCGCCGACGCAACAATCGGATACCTTTGTTCACGATCCCTGGCGACCGGTGCCGGCCTTGGGGGGCCACCTAGTTCAGCCTGCCGGGCCGCAAGAGCGCTCCGCCCTCGACTGCCGCACCGATGTCCTGACCTATACCACTCCGCCGCTGCAAGCCGAGCTGGTTCTGGTCGGGGACATTGCTGTGGAGGTGTACGCGGAGGCGGACAGCCCCAGTTTCGATCTTTGCGCTGTGCTCTCGGTGGTAAGGCCCGATGGGCAGGTGTATAACTTTTCCCAAGGCTATTGTCGCCTACGGGATCCCCAGCCCAGTACCCCCATTCTGATTCCCTGTCAGCCCACCTGTATTCGCATTCCTTGCGGTCATGCTCTGCGCCTCAGCCTTAGCGCGGCTTGTTTTCCGGCCTATCCTGTCAACACAGGCACGGGAATGCGGGAAGAGCGGCTGATTGAGGCCCGCATTCTCACCATCACTCTCCGCAGCGGTGGCGAGACGCCTTCGCGACTGCACCTGCCCATGGCTTGAAGCCAAGAAGAGACCAAGCTTCGGGATCCCGTTCGCAATCCCCGCTTACAAAGAGACACCAAACGTTAGGATAGAAACAGGCAGGGCAAGGGAACACCATGTTGCAAGACCCAAAGTTGATCCGGCACTATCAGGCTTTGACCGATGCTCTGGTGGATACCTGGCAGCGGGGCTACCGGCGCACCGATGAGCTACGTCTGCTGGTGGATGGCTACCTGCTGGCCTTGCGAACTGGCAAACAATTGGAGCCCTTCGAGATCTATCGCATTGAGGACGAGGTCAACCGCTTCCTCTACGATCCGTCCAACTTCATAGATCCGGAATTGGAGCCAGAGGCGGAGCCGATGCGGGGTTATTGATTTTGTGAATCCCTGTTGGCGATCCCTAGAACAGGTGGGGCAAAGTTTTGATTCCAACCTTTTCTGATCTCCCCTCGCCCCTTGGGAGAAAGACTAGGGGGGAGGGCGCTGACTGAGTTCTGGTTTTGTCGAGCATCTTGCGCCTGGTAGGCTGAGAGGGATCGATTCGTTCCTGATTCCAGTCGTATCGGTTCTATGGCGGTTTGGGATAGGGTGATGACCTCCCGGCATCTGCCCCTGCTGGGATCCGGCTTGGGCTTGGGGGTAGCCCTGATCCTCTGGTACGGGGTGTTTGGCTACCACGTGCTGCAGATTGGCCTCTGGCTGCTGAGCATCCTGCTGGTGGGATTGTATTGGGCGCAGTTTTCCCCGGCTCAACCCCCTTGGGATCCGACGCGGCTGCGCTGGCAACAGGAGCTGTTGCACCTGGGGCTGTTGGTGTTGGTCTTTGCCCCGATCTACCTCTACGACCTGCCCAACATCCCTTTTCAGATCAATACTGACGAGATTGTGATCACCTCCATGGCCCGTCGCGCCTCAGGGGTGCGCTATCCCGATATCTTTGGGCTGATGCCGGAGTATTTCTATTTCCCCCGCTTCATGTTCAGCCTCTTCGGCGGCCTGACGCGGCTGATGGGGGGAGTCACGCTGCTCAATGTGCGCACGGTACATGCCGCCTTCGGGGTCGTCACCATTCTGGTGGCCTACGGGTTTTTTCGGGCATTTTGGGGATCCCGGCTGGCTTTGGCGGGGGCGGCCCTCTTGGGATCCAACCACGCCTTGCTGGGCATCAGCCGCATGGCCATGCGGGAAAACCTGATTGTGCTGGTGGAGTGTGCGGCCCTGGCCTTGCTCCTCAAGGGCGTGCGGGAAAAAAATCCCCTGTTGCTCTATCTGGGGGGAGGAGCGGCGGCTTTCTCCCTCTACGGCTATTTGCCGGGGCGGGTGGTGATCCTGCTGGGGTTGCTGTTTGGAGTTCTGTACCTGCTCCTGGGCCGGGAGGATCTCCGAGGAGAAAACAAGCAAGCTAATCCCCTCTGGGTCCTGGCTAAGCTGACGGTGCCCGCGGCGCTGGGCTTTTTTCTGGTGGCTGGGCCCATTCTGGTGGCCACGGTCACAGCACCTGCGGTGAGCGCCGAGTACTCTCGCCAACAATTTCTCTTTTTCCCGGAAGGGCGGGCGTTACAACAGATGTGGGTGAATGCGGCTACGCCAGAGGAGGCGGTCTGGCGCAACATCTTCAACGGCCTGAGTATGTTCAACGACCCCGGCCAGCACGACCGCGGCTACATCTATCCCAACTACGGCCATGCTTTTGTGGATCCCTTGACGGGGGCTTTGATCTGGCTGGGGCTGGGATCCGGCCTCTACCGCCTTTTCAAGAAGCGCAGCCAGCCCCACGACTGGCTCTGTATCGGCAGCTTCCTATTTCTCTACCTGCTGTTTAGCTTGGCCATCACCAAAGCCCCCAACTACACCCGCCTGCTGGTGATCCTGCCCTTTGTAGCCTATCTAACCTTGGAAGGGATCCAAGTGCTGGCAGGTCTCCTGGAACGCTGGGGATCCCGGGCCGGGAGTTGGCTGCCGGCGGCGGCGATGGCGGGGGCAATCCTGCTGATTGGGGGGTGGAACCTGGCCATTTTTGGAGACTTTGTCCACAAAGGCTGGACGCAGGGCAACGATGTGGGGGCCACCGGGCGCTATGTGGCAGCTCGCCAAATGGATCCCGACTACCGCTTCTATCTGGCGGCTAGCACTGCCTACCCCTATTTCGGCTGGGGGGAACCCCACTATTGGCAAAGCTGGATCCAATTTTTTGCCGGACGGGAACAAAAGGTAGCGGTGTTTTCCCCTGAGGTGTTGCCCATCCAGGCGCTGGAGCCACCGTTTACCCTGTTCATGAACGAGTGGGTATGGGATCAGCAAGGGGCAGAACTGCAACGGCGTTTTCCCAGCGGACGGTTGCACCGGATCCCTGCTGAGCGAGGTCTGTGGGCCTTTGAGGTGGTGGATCCCTAGAGCTCCCCCCCTGGTTTGGCCAACCCACCGTCCGCGGGACGGAGTCCTTTCTTTTTGCCAAACTAGTGACATACTCCCGCACTCATGCTGACGCAAAGCGCTCCGCGCCGCTAAAGCGAAAGAGTGCGGGCTTCAAGGACTCCGTCCCGCTGACGCGAAC
>NZ_JBSSCS010000054.1:0-14823 GCF_054060015.1 Thermostichus sp. MS-CIW-25 | reverse complement strand
CTCATCCAGGTTTTGTCCCAGTACACTTATATGGAGGCGGGCTTTCCTCCCGGCACCAAGCCTGCGGCTATGGTGCGGGCCTCCAGCCCGAAAATTGGTGAAATTTACCAACGATATTGAAGTTAAGATCGACGCCACTACCGGCAATATTGTCGATATCGACGACTAGCACCCAGGAGATGCCCCCTGCATAGGCGGGGGTGAGCGTTGCCGGAAAAGGCTGTAGCTGCTACTGCTTGATGAAAAAGTAGCGACCTTGAGAACTGCGAAAGCTGGGTTGTGCAAAGGTCAGGGATCCCTTTCCTTTTGGGCATGGGGAAAGCGTCTACACGGTAGCTGCCTGATGGCTGAAGCCGGTTCGACAGCTGGCTAGGGACAGGTGGTGGGGTCAGGCTGAGCTAGAATGCTGTCTATCCGTCTTGCTGCTCCCCCTGATGGACGACCCCCCTTTAGCCTCGGCGGCTACTTTCCCCAACACTGAGCTTTCGTGGGGAGATGCGTCGCTTAGTCTCCTTTGGGTCATCGGTCTTCTGGTCATCAACGCTTTCTTTGTCGCAGTCGAGTTTTCCTTGGTATCGGCGCGGCGCTCCCGCATGGTGCAGTTGGCGAGCGAGGGAAACCGCCAGGCGGCAATTGTGCAAAAAGCCCAGGAACAACTGGAATATGCCCTCTCCACCACACAGTTGGGCATTACTCTGGCCAGTGTATTGCTGGGCTGGATTGGAGCCACCCAAGTTTCGCCCACGCTGTTTTTGGCCTTGAGCCGCTTGGACTGGTTTCAGGGTGTGGATCCGGCCCTTATGCAGGGGGTGGCGGTGGTAGTGGTGTTTTCGCTGCTCACCTATTTTCAGATCGTGGTAGGGGAGCTGATCCCCAAGACTCTGGCCATCCTCTATTCCGAGCCGATTGCGCTCAAACTGGCCTGGCTCAACCGCTTGGTAAGCCGCTTCCTCCACCCTTTTGTCGAGCTGCTCCGCTTCTCCTCCCGCTGCCTGCTGCGCATCTTGGGCGTCCGCATCCCCGAGGCCACTTCCTTTTACAGCACCATGACGGTGGAGGAGTTGCAACTGCTGATCGCCTCGTCGGTGGAGTCGGGCAACATCGAGGCGGAAGAGCGAGAGCTGTTGAGCAACATCTTCGAGTTTGGCGAGACGGTGGCCAGCGAGGTGATGATCCCGCGTACCAGCATCGACGCGGTGCCGGAAACTGCAACGGTGCAAGAGGTGCTGGCGGAGGTGGCGGAATCGGGGCACTCCCGCTATCCGGTCTTTGGCGAGTCTTTGGATGACATCCGCGGGCTGATCCACGTTAAGGAGTTGATCGGCCAGTTGGCCAAGGGATCCATAGATTTGCACAGCCCCATCACCAACTTCATCCGCGAGGCCCACTTTGAGCCGGAGAACAAGCCGATTGCCGAACTGTTGCCCGAAATGAGGCAGCACCACTGGCCGATGGTGGTGGTGGTGGATGAGTTTGGCGGCACGGCGGGCCTGATCACCATTCAAGACTTGGTGGAGGAGATTGTCGGCAAGCTCTCCGATGGCCCGGATCCCAACACCAAGGAGCCGGACATTCAAGAACTCGACGAAAATACCTTGCTCATCCAGGCTCAGCTAGATATTGAAGAGATCAACGAGCGCTGTGGCCTCAACCTGCCCCTGCACGAGGATTACCAGACGCTGGGGGGCTTTTTGATCTACCACATGCAGAAGATCCCACGTGCTGGGGAAAAGTTCACCTACCAAGACATGGAGTTTCAGGTGGTGCGCATGGAGGGGCCACGGGTGGATCGGGTGAAGGTAGCCCGTCGTTCTGGCACTCCGGCAAACTCCCTGCCGCTGCTCCCCCCGGCGCAAACGGCAAAAACCCGTCCATAAACCTGCTGGAGAGGACTAGGCCGTTGCTTTGACCACCTTCAGGGTTTGTAGGCGCACATCCTCTGGGCCGTTGATAAAGCCTCCTGCCTCATGCACCAACAGCAGATAGTCCACCGCCTCTTGGGTCACCTCTTCTCCCGGCACCAAAATCGGGATCCCAGGTGGATAGGGGGAGATGATCTCGGCGCAGATATGGCCCACTGCTTCTTGGAAAGGCACCCGCTGAATGGGAGCAAAAAAAGCCTCCCGGGGTGATAGCCGTTGTGGTGGCAAGCAAGGACGGGGCAGTTGTGCCAGCCGCTGCATTTTTTCCATTGCCGCTCTGGATGGGCGGGATCCCTGAAAATGTTGCGACAGGGCGGCGAAACTTTCCACCAGGCGGTCAATGTCTCGCTGGGTATTGCCGATGCTGACAATGAAGACCACATTGTGCAGGGTGGACATCTCCGGCTGCACGTGGAAGTGATCGTTAACCCAGTCGTGAGCGTCGAAGCCGAACAACCCCAGCTCTGTCACCGTTACCGTGAGACGGGTGCGGTCGAAATCGAAAAAACCAGGGGTGGAGCCGATACGCTCTGGGCCAAAACAGCGCAAGCCGGGGATGCGGTTGAGACGGGCGCGGGCTTGATCTGCCAAAGCCAAGGCTTGGCCCAGCAGGGCTTCTCCCTCCAGTGCCATCTGCCGCCGTGCCACATCCAGCGACATCATCAGCACATAGCTGGGACTGGTCGATTGCAGCAGTTGCAGAATGTTGCGCACCCGGTTGGGGTCGATACGGGATCCCTTGAGGTGCAGCATCGAGGCCTGGGTCATGCCGGAGATCACCTTGTGGGTGGACTGCACCACCAGATCCGCACCGGCTTCTAGGGCCGAGATGGGCAATTGCGGATGAAACCCAAAGTGGGGCCCGTGGGCCTCGTCCACCAATAGCGGTAGGCCATGGGCATGGGCGATGGCTGCCAGAGATTCCAGGTCGCAGCAAACCCCGTAGTAGGTGGGGCTGACTACCAAAACGCCTTTGGCATCGGGATGCTCCGCCAAGGCCCCCTCCAAACCGGCTGGGGTAATCCCGTGGGCAATGCCCAGCTCCGGGTCAAAATCCGGCTCGATATAGGCCGGCACCGCCCCAGAGAGGATCACCCCGGCAATGGCGGATTTGTGGCAGTTGCGCGGCAAGAGGATCTTGTCTCCCGGATCGCACACCGCCATCACCAGCGTTTCCACGCCGCAGGTGGAACCGTTGACCAAAAACCAACTGCGATCCGCTCCATAAGCTGCTGCCGCCAGCTCCTGGGCCTCTCGGATCACGCCATCGGGGTCGTGGAGGTTGTCCACCTCTGGCAGCTCGGTCAGATCTGCCCGGAAGACGTTCTCTCCCAAAAAGGTCCGCAAGTCGGCAGGGATCCCACGTCCCTGTTTGTGGCCTGGCGTGTGAAAAGGAGCCTTATCCAAGCTGCAATAGTGGCGGATGGCCTCAAACAGAGGTGCTCGCTCCTGGGCTTTGCGATCCAGCGAGCGCAAGCAACGAGAGGTTTTGGACAGATTGGACAGAACCACAGACCACTCCTCAACACACCAGGTGGGCATTTTGTGATTATCCATCCCAATGGAGGCTAAGTCCACCGCTGGCGCTTTTCCTGCTAGCCTGGGTTTTCAGGTGGCCTTTCTTCTTCTTCTGCAATCTTGCCTGCGATGTTCGAGAAATTGCCCTTCCCCGTCAGTACCCTCGTTTTGTTGGCCGGCGTTGCCGCCACGGCTTGGGGCTTTGCCCACTACAACGATCCCACCCTCAATCTCATCGGCCTGTTTGCCGGGATCCCCTTGCTGTTGGGAGGGATAACCATGAAGGTAGTGGAACTCAAGCCGGTACCTGCCCTGGCCGCCCCTTCTCTCGAGGTGATCCAAGCCCGCGCCCAGCAGGCCACGGAAATTCAAAAGCAAGTCCGCGCCGATATCACCAAATATAGCTACGGGGCTAATGCCCACCTGGAAGATGCCCTGGAGTTTCTGGGTCTGCGCGGCCCTCTGGAAGCAGATCTGCCCAAGGTGAGAGGGTACAGAGAAGAGCTGCGAGATGGCCGGTATACCTTGGTGCTTCTGTTCGATTCCCCCAAGGTTCCCTTCCAACAATGGCAGGAAAGCTACCAGAAAAAAATGCAAGGCTTCTTTGGCCGAGATGTGGAGGTGCAACTGGAGCAGCCCCAAGAAAATCAGGTGGAATTGGCGCTTGTTGCCCGAGGTGGATCCCTGACCACCTGAGCAAGGCTTAACCTTCCACCTCATCTGTCAGTTTCACGACTTTTTCACGGGTCGGCTCTTAGAATCAGAGCATCTCATAGGGAAGGTGTGTTGAGGACTGAAACACTAGAGGAAGGATAACCAGGGATCCCATTGGCTGGGATCCCTATTTTTTTCCATCGAGGGGGCGGGAAAGAATTAACGGGATCCCTCTCTGAGCAGCACAAGGATAACCCCGGCAATGATGCTAATCGTGGCTCCTGCGATCAAGCTGGTTGCCAGCCGCTCTGGCCGCTCCCCAACCGATTGAGCAGTGTCGAACTTGAAGCCCAACTTATCGACATCGGCGGAAAGTTTGCTGACACTTTGGGAGAGGTTATCCACCCTGTCGGTCAGGCTATCTACTCGGTTAGTCAGGTTGTCTACTCGATCCGTGAGGTTATCCACCTGCTCGGTCAAGCTATCCACCCGGTGAGACAACCCATCGACGCGCCCCAGCACTTCCCTCTGCTGGTTCACCAAAACTTCTACAACACGCTCAATCCGGTCTAGCCGATCCTCTGTGGGGGTTGTCATCAAATTGATCTCGTAGGTTCCTAATCTTAAAGTAAACAAACGAGCAAGGGATCTTTGTTGGTAAAGACTCTCCAGCCCATCAGGCTAACTCTTATGGGCCTCAGCCGCTTGATCCTGAATAATCCAGGTACGCAGGATTTGAATTTCATCAGCGCTCAAGTAACCTAGGCGATCCATGCCAGTGCCGTTGCGACGAATATAGGCCAATTCTGGGGATCCACTGCGTCCGATAAAAGATCCGGGAGACTCTCTTTGAGGGTCACTCACAGGGGCCCTTGGCATAGGTCCAGATCCCTCCCCTCCCTGGAACAAGAAACTCAGGGCATCCACGTCTGGGGATCCCCCTCCATTCAAAGGGATCCCTGCAGCTCGCTGGATGACAGCATGACGAGCTAACCAACGCGGTTTGAGCAACTCGCTATTTTCCGATCCCGGCGTTACATAACGCATCACCGCAGCATAGCTATCCAAGGGGCTGCGCCGCATCCGACCAGCCCGCTGATGACAGCCTACACAGCTAGCATCCAGTAGAGGTTTAATATCTCGCTGGTAGGTGTATTGAGGTTCAGTGCGGAAAGTCAATTCTATGGGCTTTTGTAAATCCAGCTCTTCCGCTGCGGGCAGGAGCACCCTGTAATCGGTGCTGTAACTGAGTAGCTGTAAAGGTTGAAAGATCAGCTCGTTTCCCCGAATGTCAAAGGCCACCTCCACAGGGGGCTGAATCCCAAAGGCTAGACCTGTTATTCCGGCGGGAAGCTGTCGATCAAAACGCAGATGGATACTTTGGTCAATTGGGATCCCTCTTTGGCCATTGGAAGGATTGCTGGAGACCAATGTAGTTCCATTTGCAGAGGGAGCAGTAAACTCTACCTGACCCTGCTGCACCGGTGCTCTCGGTTGTAAAAGAGCCAACGCATCGGGATAGAAAGTAGTGTGTTGCTCCAGTTGGCTAGGTGAGGGGTTCTGCTGCCAAACGCTGCGAGGCATTCGCACGGTAAACAGAGGAGCTTGCCGATCCCCGGCTTGTCCTAGTACTTCCAAGGTGATCTCCTCCGGCTGCGGCTGCGCTTGGAATTGTTGCGCCAAAGCTCGCCAAACCAAAGGGCGTGATTGCTCGACTAGCTGTGGATAGCTCTGACCCTGGACTGGTAGAGAAAGGCGATGGGTTTGCGACCACCCTGTGTCAATCGAAGCCAGCGCCCCAGCCAGAGCCAAGCTCAGCAGCAGGGATCCCAGTCTCAACCAAAATCGGCAAGAAAAGCTTGACCTTAGCATTTAAACCAAGATGTCTTTATAGGAAGGTAACTAGCTCAACAGGAAGAAAGCGGCTTGCAGCGATAAAGATTTTCCTTCAGTCCTCCAAAATTGTCGGCGTAATTAGGACTACAATTTCAGTTCTCTCATTTATCGTATTTTGCCTACGAAAAAGAGAACCCAGCAGAGGAATCTCAGAAAGCAGTGGAACCCTGTCAACAGATACTCGATCCTCCTCTCGTATCAAGCCTCCCAAAAATAGGGTTTCTCTGTCTTTCAGTCTGGTTTGCAAAGTTCCAACAGAACGCTGGTTCAGCAAGCTAATTACGGTGCCATCTGCCAAAGTAACTTGGCTACCGATGGATGAAATCTGAGGAATGAGATTTAACGTAACATAGCCATTATCGTCAATCCTAACATTTTGAATAAGCAAGTTAACTCCTGCGTTTCCCTTCTCGAAAACAACTACTGACTGGCCTGTTGCGGGATCCGTTTGTATTCTCCTGTTGGTAATGACTTCTTGGCCAACCACAACAGCCGCACCGGTGTTGTTGGCAACGACTACTTTTGGATCGGCCAATATCTTAGCTGTCCCCGAAGCAATAGATGCATCTATACGAGCTGCAAGAGACTGCTGGAGCCGGTTTAAAGTATTAAATACAAGTGAGCCCCCAGTTGCTGGAGCCGGAACCGAACCAACGTTAGGAACTGAGGATCCCTCGGGTTGGCTAAGAGGAGTTCCACCAAAGCTGGTATTATCTCCAGAACCCAGCGCAAAGTTTCCAGATGCACCACCTAATGCAACTCCTAAGTCAGAGTTGTCGTTAAGGTTAATCTCGATAAACCTGGCGCTAATCAAGACCTGTCGACTTCTGAGATCAATTTGGGCAAGATATGCTGCTATTACGTCATGTTGGGTAGGTGTGGCAACAATAGTCAGTGAATTCGTTCTTGGATCTGCTTGAATGGCCGATTCCTGAGCCAAAGGAATGTTTGATGCTTCCAAAATGGCTAGAATTCTGCTTCTAATTTCACTCGGAGTAACACCTAGCTGCCTAGCCGTGATTTCAGTTGTTCCACCTCCACCTGCGGCACCGGCAGCAGTTAAATCAAAGTTTTGGATCTCCTCTTCGATTCTCAGTTGATTGAGTCTGTACGTCCTGACGATCTGCTGGCCAACCCCAGGGAGTGTAGTACCAATGAAAACTGTTTGCCCTACGCGAGACGCTTGAAGCTCCTTCAAGCGCAAAATAAAGTTAAATGTTTCTTGTAGAGGTGAGTCAGCTACATCTAGGGAAATCGTCAAGTCCGGAGGCACATCATTGAGAACTACATTAAGCCCAGCTCGACGCACCAGTAGGCTTAACACATCACCTACAGGAGCATCTCTTAAGGTCAAAGTGATCTTGGCATTTGAACCCAAATCCACCGGGGGAGGAGCTGGAATAATACTGCCAACGGCAAGATCTCCAGCCGGGGGAGCCATTGCTCGACCTTGAAACGGAGAAACATCAGGATTGACAACCCCTGGCGGCAGTTGGGGTTGGTTGAGCTGGTCCACAGAAGGCACCTGAGAAATCACGGGTGCAGCAGGAGCAGCAGGTGTGGGAGGAGCCGCTTGAGCGGTCGGCGGAGGGGCAGGGTTTTGAGCGACCGGCTGGGGGGCAGGGGCAGAAGCTGTTGGCTGAGGAGTAGGAGCCGTGGGTTGAGGTCGGGTTGGGGATACCGGTTGACTGGGCACTGCAGCCACTGGAACCGGTGGGGCAGAGGGTAGGCCCTCAAAATCGAAGACCAACTGCGTCGGGCTGCGCCGAGCCAGCAAGCCTTGGGGAGCTGCGGCCACGCCGGCTATTTCTATCCGCACACTGTCATTGCCTAGTTGCTTAGCCTCGATGAAACGCACCCCCGGCAAGGGAGACTCTTGACGATAGCGGCCTTGGCTCCCACTCAATTGAGCATTGGTGATGTCCCCGATCCAAGATTGTCCCTGCTGGGTAAAGAACACCTGTGGGCGAGCGCCCCCTTCGGTGTTGATCTCCAACTGCATGCGGTTGCCGTTGGGCACCAGGCGGATATCTGTGATGCGGCTGAGGCGTTGCGGGTTTGCGGAGGTCAACTGTTGAGCGGCTGCCTCATTGACCCGGCTTTCTAAGGCCAATGGGGGCAGGGACAGGATCAAGCCCAACGCACACCCATAAGCAACTCGACGGTTCATCATCCTCACACCTCACTCCTTCACCCAGTCGTATTCTTGCTTCACCTCGCCACGGGTGCCTTTGGCCTCGTTCACCCCGTGCTTCCCTAATCAAAGCCGAAATCTCGGACTTTGCCACTACCTGTAGCCGTTTCGGAAGAAATTTTTCCCAGATCTTCGATTCGGCAACACTATCCGTGCTGAACCGGCGGTTGTTCCCGTCTTCTGAAAACCAGAGGGGATCCCGCACTGGCAGGATCCCCCCCTGAGTCAAGGCATGGCTGGGCTACTGACCAGGTGCCGTTTGCCCTTCAGGTGGAGGAGCAGTGCCCAACGGAACGTCTTTGTTGTAGATGTAGGCAATCAAATCAAAAGCAGCGTCCAGTTCCCCTGTGTCTTGAACAGGATTTAAGCTGATGTTGCTCACCCGGAACAGCGTGCGCAGACGTTCTATATCTCCCATCAGATTGATCAGCTCCGTATAGGGGCCACGCAGAGCGACACGGGTGGTCTGCACTTGGATGGCGGGAGCGATGATCCCAGGCACTTCCGGATTGGCCGAAGACGCTGGAGTCAGTGGAGAAGGGCTAAAGCTGCGCAGCTCGCTGTTGGGCTGCCCCTGCACCAGCCGGTTGAGATCCAGCAGTTGCGTGTCGGCATTCTCGGGGGTGGAGAGCAGGGCACTGATCTGTTCCCGCTCCACGCGAGCTCTCTCGACCTGATTGGGCACATCTTGCAAACTGGCAATCTGGCTCTTTATGTCCTGCAACTGGGTGGTTTTGTTGGCTACCTCCCTTTCCAAAGCCTGTACCTCCTCGATCAAGGGGCGAAGTTGGGTGAAGGCCAGAAACCCCGCCGCGCCTAGCCCTGTGATCCCGATTAAAAGACCAATTCGAATGGGGGTCAGCTCCACGCCCAGCAGTACCGGCGGCCCTGCCGGGGGAACCACCAGTTGTTCGTCGGGAAAACCTTCAACCGATCCAGTCATCAGTTCGCCTCCACTCGACGCAAAATGCGGATCTTTTCAACCAAGCCTATCGCTCCCCGCTGCTCCAGCTCGCGGGTAAATTCTGGGTCGGGATCCCCCAGGGTACGGATGGTTACGGTTATGCCGTAGGTGACGCTGGGCTCGGTTAGGTCTGTGCCGTCCACCCGGGAGCTGCTGTTCAGGACGGCGCTGGTAACAAAGTTGGAATCCAGCAGGGTGAGCAAAAAGTCGTTCACCAGGGGAAAGTCCAGCGCCCCTCCTTGGATATTGACGGTATCCCCGGAAGCGCTGATGTTGGTTATCCATACCCCCTGGCCGGGGATCTTGCGCCGCAGCTCTTCCAAGATGGCCGACCAAGGCTGGACGGATCCCAGAAAGGAGCGGAACCCTTCCGTTTGGGCGCGAATGGTTTGCAGCTCTTGATTGGCATTCTGCAGCTGGGACAACTCAGCATTGGCTGTGCTGAGCTCACTGTCAAGGCGAGCCCGCTCCGCCCTCAAGGTTTCTCTCTGGCGGGAAAAGCTGTCTTGGAAATACCAAAAAGCTCCCATCGCTACAGCAGCAACAGCAACCCCCAGGCCAATGGCCGGGATCCAATTCTGGGATCCCTCTGCAGCCTCAGCTGCGACTACTGCTCCCCCACCTGTTCGAGCTGTGGTGAGGACATCCGGCCTTTCTTTGAGGAAATTGATCTCTGGTGTGTACATCTCTTTAACCGCCTTGTGCGCTATTCCATCGGTTGGGCGAGCTTGCGCTGCCTGCTGCCGCTACTTGGTGTCTTCCCGTAACGCCAACCCCAGGGCCACTCCCATTGCTGGGCGTTCCTCCAGGGGCAGTTCCACTGAATCCGGCACGACAATGTTGCCAAAGGGATCCGCCAACTCCACCGCCACGCTCAACGACTGAGATAAGAAGCCGTCGATTTGGCCGATGCTTGCCCCAGTTCCGGCCAGCAGTACTTTCACCACAGGCGAGCTGCTTTCTGTGCTCGTAAAGAAGTCGATGGAGCGCCTCAGTTCATCCGCCAAATCGGAGACAACGCGCGTTACTGCTGCTACACCGGGATTGCTGGGCGCTGGCTGTTCTCCCGTGGCCAAAATATCGGTGGGGTTGATCAAGGGTAACCTCAGAGTTCGCAACAGGTCGCCGGTGCGGCTAAGCGGCAGATTCAGGGATTGGGCCAGCACCTGCCGCATGTGGATGGTGCCGATGTTGACGGTGCGGGTAAATTGCGGGATCCCGTTCACCAAAATGCTGATCTCGCTGCTGTCGTAGCCGATGGAGCTGAGCAACACGGCCTCTTGGGGGCCGTACTGGGTTAGCTGATCGCGGATGGTGCGAATGAGGGAGAAGCTGGCCAGCTCCACACAGCGCACCTGCAAGTTGGCCACCTGCAGCACCTCCAGGTAGTTGTCCACCACCTCTTTGGGGATGGCCACCAGCAAGACTTCGATGCGCTCAATGCCATCCTGGGAAAGATCGAGACCCAAGGGCTGGTAGTCGACATCCGCCTGATCCCGCGGATAGGGAATGTAAAGTTCGGCCTCCTGCTCCAAAACCACCCGGCGCAGCTCATCGGCAGGTAGGTCGGCAGGCAGGCGAATGAGACGAACGATGGCCTCCCTTACGGGCACTGCTGTGGCTGCCGGCAGGTTGGTGGGTACCTTGTTTTCATTGAGCAAATTCATCAGGATCAAGCCAACTGTGCTCGGATCGAGGATGCGTCCTTCGACCATCGCCCCTTCTGGCATGTCCACGCTGTGGTAGTGGGCCAGACGATAGCGACCATTGCCCTGCTTTTTCAGTTGGGCAACGGCGATGCGCTCGGGGTTGATGTCCACCCCAAGCATGGTTCGGGTTTTGGAGCCACCGAAAAAACTAAACACGCCGGGAAACCCCGCCCTTTGCGCTACTGCTAGAGGCATACTACCCAATTTGTAGGTGGGTTACCACTGTTCGCCATTGGCCGCGGGGAAATCCTTGTCTGGGCCGATCCCTCCCTGCCAGCCGCAAGTGCAGGGCTTGCGCGGTGTTGAGCGGTGTTGGAAATTCGCTTGACTCAACGGGTCTGTTGCCGCGCCCACTCACGGAACTGTTGTAACCGCTCACAACCCTTCTTCCTCGAGGGCCTGGACGTTTTGCACAATCCGGGAGAGCTCGTTTTTCTCATCCACATTGATGCGGGTCGGGGATCCGCTGATGATGCGCTCGTAGCCCCGGAAGGAATCGCGGATTTGGATGCCCGCATTGGAGATCAGGTACTCGCGGATCCCTTTGTCGTGCCAGGATCCCCGCATTTTGAAGACGTTGAGGGCGCGGGCCATTTCTCCGCGGATCTCCACGTATTGCAGCAGGATAATCGTGTCGGTGATGGTGGAAATATGGGATTCGGTGATGGAATGGGATCCCATGAATTGGTCGGTGGTGTTGGTGAAAAAGCCGGTGATCTCCTCTTGCTTGGCCAGGCCGGTTACCCCGATTACAAACTGGCGGAAGGCATTTTGGCTCACCCCCCGCGCCAGCGCCGACAGGGAGTCAATGGCCATGCGGGAGGGCTTGAAGGCCATCATCTCGGTTTTGATCTTTTGCAGATGGTCTTCCAGGCCGGCAGATTCTGGGTAGGCGCAAATGATCTTGAGGAGGCCCCGCCGCTCGAACTCTTCCAGCTCAATGCCCCAGGAGGAGGCGTTGCGGGAAAGCTGCGCCCGCGACTCTTCGTAGGCAAAGAGAATGCAGCGTTCCCCATCCAGGCAGCCCCGCTCCAGGAATTTGCTCACCAGCGAGGTTTTGCCCGTGCCGGTGGCGCCGGTGGCCAAAATAATCGAGTCCTTGAAGAAACCGCCGCCGCACATTTCGTCCAGCTTCTCGATGCCGGAGGAGACCCGCACGTTGGAGGAGCGCTGGGTCAGTTGCATGGCTCCCAGGGGGAAGATGTTGATCCCGTCATTGGTGATGGTGAAGGGATATTCCCCCTTCATGTGGGTGGTGCCCCGCAGCTTCAAGATCTCGATGGTGCGCCGCCGTTTCTCTCCTTCCAGGATGTTGCGTAGGATCACCACGTTATCGGAGACGAATTCCTCTACGCCGTAGCGGGCGATGGGGCCGTACTCGTCGGTGCGCTCCGTGGTCATGACGGTGGTGACGTTGGCCTGCTTGAGGCGGGCCGTCAGGCGGAACAGCTCCCGCCGCACCACACCGGCAGGGTCGTATTGCTGAAAGATGGCTGTCACTGAGTCGATGGAGACCCGCTTGGCTTTGTATTTGCGAATGGCGTACTGGATGCGCTCGATGAGGGCCGACAAATCAAAGTTGCCGCTCACCTCATAGCCTTCGGGATCGGGGGAGGCATCCAGGATAAACAGTTGGCCCCTGTCGATGAGGGCCTGCAGATCCCAGCCAAAGCTGGAGGCATTGCGAATGATATCGGCGGGGGTTTCCTCGAAGGTGACGAAGATCCCCGGCTCTTGATACTTCACGATGCCGTTGTAAAGGAACTGCATGGCAAACAGGGTTTTGCCGGTGCCGGAGGTGCCGCTGACCAAGGTGGTGCGTCCCAGGGGTAGCCCACCGTGACTGATGTCTTCAAAGCCCTCGATGCCCGTCTGTTTTTTGGGGATCCCTCGCAGCTCTGAGAGATCCGCCCGGTGGTTGTCTGGGGTTGGTTCGGTGGAGTCCTCTGCGGTGTTATCTTGTGGCTTTTCTGGCTCAGAAGGCCCCAATGACTGGTTCATCCCACTCTCCTTGCTCCTACAGCCTGTCTCAAGCCTCTTCGTCCAATTCTTCGTAGAGCAGATCCAGGCCGATGAGCACTTTCTCGCGGTTGGACAGATCGCCAATAATCTTCCGCACCGGTGGCGGCAGGATTTTGGCCAAGGTCGGCGTTGCCAAGATCTTATCTTCCTCTGCCAGTTGCGGATTTTTCAAGACATCGATCACCTTCAGGGTGTACACGCCGCGGAACTCCTTTTCCAAGATGTCTTGCAAGGTGCTGAGGGCACGCAGAGAATTGGGGGTGTTGCCCGCCACGTAGAGCTTGAGAACATAGGCTTTGCGAGTGGACATATCTAAGGATCCCTTGGAGCGGTTTTGGGAATGGAGCGGCGGTACATTTCGCTCAGGTGGGCCATCACATCGATCAGGGTAAGGCGGTAATCCAGCAGGATCTCTTCGCTGCGGCCTTCCAGCTTCAATTGTTTGGCAAAGTCTTCCATCAAGTTCATGTGCAGCTCCAGCAGTTGAGCAGCGCCGATATCGGCAAAAAAGGCCAAGGCCACCAGCTCGTCGATGCGGGCATTGACGGTCTCGGGAGATTGAAAATAGTCCAAGACGATTGCCTGGTAAAGGTTACGCAGCCGTCGCATGAGGGCTTGCTGCTCGTGGGGCGGGAGGCGACGGTAAAACAGCTCTGGGTCACGATGATAGTACACTCCGGCGTAGCCCAGCCGTTCCCGCAGTTTCTCCGCCAGCCGTCGCTGTTGTTGGTTGCTGTAAGCCAGGTAGGGCTGATCGCTGGGATGCACTGGGCCCTGCGGGAGGCCGCAAGTGGGAGACATCTGCAGAAACAAGGCGATGGCCCGATCCACCAGCAGCTCCAAGACGGAAGGGGATCCCGAAGCGGTACAGTCGGCCCGCACCTGCCCCTTCAGCTCCTGTGGCGAAATGGGACGGACGAGGGTGGCGTTGTGGTAGAAAAACTGCTCTCGCTTGAGCAATGCTTTCACCAAAGATGAGGTGGCAGGGATCTCTCCTTCCGTCTCCGGTGTTTCCTTTTGCAGGTGGGATTCTTCCAGCACAATCGCCAACACCGTCGGCAGCAGCAGTCCCCACGCGCAGAGCTGATTGCCCAGATCGTGCAGCTCTTGCAGCCGAGTGGGATCCACCAGGAGCACCAAGCAATCGACATGGCCGTCTTGTCTCCTGAGAGCCTCTAGGAAGGTAGCTTGATCCTGAAAACACTCGACAACAAAGCGTTCAGGGGGTAGCCAGTCCTCGCAAGCTAGGGGCTCTCCTGCTGGCGGCTCCCAATCCAGCAACAGGTTGATGCGCAGTGGATGGGTGTCAGGCAACAAGACAAAGGATGAAGATATATTTCCTATCTTAAATCTGACCGGGATCCGCGCTCACCGGCCAGAGGAAAAGAGCAGGAGCATGACTCTAGTCAATGATACGCTGGACTATACTGAAAATAATGTACAGTATGTTCAGTATAGCTGCTTGGTATGGCTAGGTATGTAAAACCGAGAGAAGCGGCAGATTATTTTGGGGTGCGTCTCCACACTTTGAGGCGATGGGAACAGAAAGGCTGGATCCATGCAGTACGTACACCATCCGGTAGGGCAAGAAGGTATGACCTCGACAGCTACATCAGAGCGCCCAAAAAGGACAAACGAGTCGTTTTGTACGCCCGAGTCAGCGGTCGAGGGCAGAAACCAGACTTGGAGAGACAGATTGCAAGACTGGTTAACCTCTATCCTGGAGCCGAAGTGGTCGGAGAGGTTGGCGGCGGTCTCGACTTCAAAAGACCGAAGTTCCTTGCCTTATTGGAACGAGTCCGTGCAGGAGATATCGGAACGATTGTGGTCGCTCACCGGGATCGACTCTGGGATCGACTCTGCCGGTTTGGATTTGAGTTCGTTGAGTGGTACTGCCGTCAATACGGCTGCGAAATCTTGGTTCTCGATGACGATCACCTTTCT
>NZ_JBSSCS010000053.1:0-15663 GCF_054060015.1 Thermostichus sp. MS-CIW-25 | reverse complement strand
CAGGACTTGGGTCATGGTTCTATCATAACTTCCGCATTCCTCCCGACACTGACCCTACGGGTACAGTGCGGGGCTCCTGCGATTTCTAGCTGAAGGTGAAGTAGAAGTATCTGGGGTGTTTCCACATCCCAGTAGCTGGTGCGTTCGCCTTGGCGGCGCGAAGCGCTTTGGCGTCCCCCACGGTGCTGCGGTATAAGCCACATGCTCGGTGTAGCTCAGTCAGTGGGAGTTGTTTTGCTGGCTGAGAACGGATCCTCTAGCTTTAGCCGTGGGGAGAATGTCAACCTCTCCTCTTGTTTGAGGAATCCGGTCAGCTAGACCGCCGAGAAGCGACGCCCTCTATGTATCAGCATGAGGGTCAGGATGAAAGGCGGAAACCCTTGCTATGGTAAACACAGAGCGGTGGGGCATCCCGTTCTTAAAGCTCAGGAAATGTCCTTAACAGGAGTCACTGAGAAGCTCGTACTCTATGCATCAGCATGAGTGCGGGAGTATGTCACGATGTCTCTGAATGGGGGTGGTTATCCCCGTTATTGCAGTTTGATTGCGCATCCCACCATGAGCGAAAAGATCCCTCAAGATCCCTCCTCGCCGGAAATGGCGGCTGAGATGGCCTTTGCTGCGGAGCCCAGCATAGCAGAAGGAGCTGCTTCAGAAGAAGCCGCCCCAGACTCGGATCCCGGCAAGGGATCCCCTGGCACCGGCGGGTCGAATGCGCAGCGTGTCCGTCAACTGCTGGGCATGAAAGGAGCAGAGGTGGAGTCTCGCTCCATTTGGCAGTTGCACTTGCAACTGATGAAGCCTGTCACCTGGATCCCTTTGGTGTGGGGTCTGATTCCGGGGGCGGCATCTTCCGGTCACTTCACCTGGACTTGGGAGAATGTGGCTCTCATTTTGGTGGGCATGATTCTGGCGGGCCCCCTGATGACGGGCTATACCCAAACGGTGAACGAATACTACGACCGCGAGATCGACGCCATCAACGAGCCCTACCGCCCGATCCCTTCGGGGGCCATCTCTCTGCAGCGGGTGGTTATCCAAATCTGGGTGCTGCTGATCTTGGGGTTGGGCTTGGCCTACGCTCTGGACTGGTACACGGGCCATGACTTCCCGGTGATCACCTGCATTGCCTTGGCGGGAGCCCTCATTGCCTACATTTACTCGGCGCCCCCCCTGAAGCTCAAGCGCAACGGCTGGCTGGGCAACTATGCCCTGGGTGCCAGCTACATCGCCCTGCCCTGGTGGACAGGCCACGCCTTGTTCGGCGAGCTAAACTGGACGGTCTGCATCCTGACGCTGATCTACAGCTTGGCCGGGCTGGGGATTGCCGTGGTCAACGATTTCAAAAGCATCGAAGGGGACAGGCAGTTTGGCTTGGCCTCTTTGCCGGTGATGTTTGGGGCAATGGGGGCCGCTTGGATCTCGGCGCTGATGATCGACCTATTTCAGTTCGGCATGGCCTCATTTTTGCTGGGGGCGGGCCTAAAACGTTACGCGGCCATTTTGGTGCTGCTGATCATCCCCCAAATAACCTTCCAAGATATGTACCTCCTGCGGGATCCCTTGAACAACGATGTGAAATACCAGGCCAGTGCGCAGCCCTTCTTGGTGTTGGGCATGTTGGTGGTCGGCCTGGCTCTGGGGCGTTCGGGGCTGTGGTAGTCGAGCCGACGGCAAAGTGCCCATCTTGGCAACAGAGGTGACGGCTTCCGCCCTGGGTTCGGCCCGACATCTGGGCCAAGATCAAGTCAAGATCAAGTTAAGTTGAGCCAGGGATCCATCCCCTTCGAGGATCGTTGGCGGATCCCTGGAAGCTGTTATGGCCCTGGGCCAAAGGAGATATCCAATGAAGCTGTTGTTTCCCCTCCAACTCGGCCTAAGCCTGGCTTTGCTCTTGGGGCCGCTGGCCGTCTCTCCCGCCCAAGCGCAGCGGATCGTCATCGACGGGCGGGGGATCGTGGTAGAACCCAGCACAGGTGGCTCGGTGATCCTCAATCCCGACCAGCCGGTCTTCCCTCCAATCTTGCCCTCTGCAGTTCCTTTTTCCATCGATGAAGAAGGCAGGATCGTCTCTGCCCCTGGCTACCGCTGCAGTGCGGCTACTGCTGCCGACAACTCCCCCATCATCTGTCGCTCCCAGTTCAACCGCAACGACGTGGTGGTGTATGAGCGGGACGGCCAATCCAACACCTTCTTCGTAAATGCTGACAACACAGTGATCCGGCCCTCCGGCAGTGGGCTGCGGATTTTGCCCAGCTCTGAACCGGTGACTCCCTCGGGTAGCGGCCTGCGCATCATCCTAGACTGAGGGCAGGGATCCCTTCACCTCTTGTCCAGTTGCAACCGCAGCATTTGCTCTGCATCCTAGAGAGGTTTGGCGAAGAAATAGCCCTGGCCATACTCGCAGTTCAACAGCCTCATTGGTGCAGTCGCTGTAGGGTTTCGATCCCCTCGGCAGTGACATCCATTCCCAGGCTGCGGGCCAAGGTGATGATCAGGCAATGGTCTCGGCATTTTCTTCATTCGGCCCCCAGCGCGAGATGAAGGAGTGATCGATTTTCAGGCCATTTTTTCAGGCCATTGATGAGGTAATCCTGCAGGCCCCTGAGAGAGGAGTAGCCTGGGCCGAAGATCAAAACCCCCGCAATTGCGCCAGTTGCTCTGCCGCTAGAAACCGTAGCCTATTTTGCGGTCTAAGGAGATCTTTCGGTGCTGGGGTGGTATTGTTGCCGTCTTTCTTCCAATTCCATCAGGATCTGCTGATGACGCTGCCGGGTGATTGGGTAGAACCACACCAGCAAGATCCCGCCGATCAAAGCCACTCCCGGTAAGGGGCCAATGGCAACGCGAATGGCCAACAAAGCCGATTCCGGCTGGATGGGCAGGGCCTCTCCGGCCACCGAAGGCACAAAGCCGGCCCAATCCAGAGCTTGCCCCACGAAAAACAGTCCCAGCGCCAGGCCCACCTTTTGTAAGAAGACCATAAAAGCGTAGAAGATCCCCTCCCGCCGCTCCCCGGTTTGTAGTTCATCCAGATCGATCACATCCGGCAACATGGACCAAGGGCCGAGATAGGCCGTAGCAGAAACCCCAATGCCGGCCAACAGAGCCAGCCCAATCATGATCCCTTGCTGGCCGGGCTGGAGGAAAAACAGGCCCGCCTGCGAGATCAGCCAAAACCCCGCCCCGATAAGGTACATGGTGCGCTTGTCCAGATGGGTGCTCAGTTGGGTCCAACCGAACAGCGTCAGCACTGCGATCCCCTGTACCGCCAGTACCACCAAGGAAATCCACACCTCCGGCAGGCCCATCCAGAAGACGATGAAATAAGGGATGATTGTGGCTGTGAACTGAAACGCTAGCCAAGAACACAGGTAGATGCCGCTGACAAACAGGTAGGGGCGGTTGCTGAAGGCCACCCGCAGTTGTTGAACCAGGGGCATGGGATCCCGTTGGGATGGATACCGTTCTCGCACCCCCCAAAAGCAGATCAGCAAGGGCACAGCCGAGATCACTCCAAAACAGGCTCCCGCCAGCAGGTGGCCGGCAGCCCGATCCGGCAGCAAGTTGACCAAGAGCGGAAAGGTAACCACCGCAACCATGCTGCCCCCTACAGAGAAGGCAAAGCGGAATTGGTTGAGCTGGGTGCGCTCGTCGTAATCCTGGGTCAGCTCCGCTGTCAGGGAGGCGTAGGGAATATTGGCCGCAGAGTAGAAGGTATTGAACAAGAGCGACACCGCCAGGTAGTAGGCAAACAGGGGGCCAATCCGACCGGGAAAAGGGATCCACCACTGGGCCAGGAACGTGAGGCCAAAGGGGAGGGCTGCAAACAGCAGCCAGGGGCGGCGACGGCCCCAACGGGTGCGGGTGCGGTCGCTGAGAATGCCGATGATGGGATCGTTGATGGCATCCCAAAAGCGAGTGATGGCGTAGATGCTGCCGGCTAGGCCTGCCGACATGCCAACGGTATTGGTGAGAAAGGGCAGCAGGAAAAAGATGAGGATGTTGGCCGTCATGCCTGTGCCCAGATCCCCCACCCCATAGGCCAGCTTCGTCCACAAACTGAGTCGCTGTCTGGTCATCATGTCCCCCTGGAATGCCAGGATTCCAGTGTAGGGGGTAGGTGGAGATTTCTTTTTTGGGGATCCCTGGAAAAGCTGATCAAAATTCAGGGTCTTCTCCCAGTTCCCGTAGCCGCTGGGCCAGTCGTTCGGCTCGGGAGCGTTCTAGGTCTGCCCGTTGCCGTTCCAATTCAGCCCGCTGCCGTTCTAGTTCAGCTCCCGTAGGCAACAATTGCCCTGCCCTATCATACCAGCGCACCCAAAAGCGTTCTCGCCCCTCGTAGGATCCCCACCACCGACCGATACTCAAGTCCAAATCGGGCAACAGAATGGGGGGATGTTCTCCAGCGCCTGAGCCGGGGAGCAGCTCATAGTGTCCGCCCTGGAGTTGATAAACATTCAGCTCATCGGTCTCTAGCTCGAAGGTGACGTAGTAGGGGATCCGCAGCCGCCTTTCGTAGAGCTGGAATTTGGCTTGTCCGGGTTTTTCTTCCCCCTGGTCGTTGCAGATGATCTCCAAGATGAGAATAGGCAAGATATTCCCTTCATCCCAAACCACATAACTTTTGCGGGCAGTGCCATCCCGCCAACGGGGAACCCCCAGCACCAGAAACAAATCTGGAACAATGACCTGCCGGGGTAGGGCGTAGTAAAGGCCCATATTGCAAGCCACAAAAAAGTCTTGCCGATCCGACCAGTGCAGCAGCAGCGGCTCCCGGAGGAGGGGGTATTGGCGGCCTTGATCCTCGTTGTCCAAGGGGGTGTCGTCTGTATCGGGCAAGTCGTGCTGGGTGGGCCAGCGATAGGGGGTAATGGTCATGGCCGGGCAGGAGCAGTATGCCTCCACTGTAGCGAATGGGTTAGGACTGCATTTGGCTCATCGCCTCCAGATCCAGCACTTCCGCCACCTGCTCTGGGGTCATGAGGTTGCGCTCCAAAACAATCTGTCGAATGGGCTGGCCGGTTTCCAGAGAAGCCTTGGCCACCTCTGCCGCTTGTAAGTAGCCGATGTAGGGGTTGAGAGCAGTCACCAAAGCCAGCGTCCCTTCCGCGTAGCCGCGGCATCGCTGCGGTTGGGGGGTGATGCCTTGAATGCAGCGCTCGGTGAAGACCCGCAGGCTGTTGTTTAGGATCTGTAGGCTGTGCAGGAGGTCATAAGCAATGAGGGGCATCATCACGTTCAGCTCAAATTGCCCCGCCTGAGCACAGAGGGTGATGGCGGTATCCAGCCCGATCACCTGAAAGCAGACCATGTTCAGCATCTCGGCCATTACCGGGTTATACTTTCCGGGCATGATGGAAGAGCCGGGCTGAACCGGGGGGAGTTGGATCTCCTTGAGGCCGGTCTTGGGGCCGGAATCCATCAGCCGCAGGTCGTTGGCCAACTTGATGCCATCTTGGGCCAAGTTGCGCAGGGATCCCGACAGATGCACAAAGGGGGCCATGCTCTGCATCGCCGCCATCAGGTGGGGGGCAGGGGTCAGGGGTAGCTGAGTATATTCCGCCAGCCGTTGCACCACCCGCTGCCGATACTGGGGATGGGTGTTGAGGCCGGTGCCGACGGCGCTTCCCCCCAGCCCCAAGCTGCACAGGGCCTGGCTGGCCTCCTCAATCCACCGACGGTGTTGGGCAAAGATGGCCGCGTAGGCGCCGAAGCTATCCCCCAGCCGCACTGGCACCGCATCCTGCAAATGGGTGCGACCGGCCTTGAGGATCCCGTGAAAGTCTTTTGCCTTCTGCTCGAGGGCTGCCACCAAATTGTCTAGAGTGCCCAGCAGATCCCGTCGCACCCGCAGCAGGGCAGCCAGACGAATGGCGGTGGGGATGACATCGTTGGTGGACTGGCCGTAGTTGACATGGTCGTTGGGGCTGACCCGCTCGTAGCGGCCCTTGGGCTCCCCCAGGATCTCCAGAGCGCGGTTGGCCAGCACTTCGTTGACGTTCATGTGGTGGGAGGTGCCCGCCCCCGCCTGGTACACATCCACCACAAACTGATCCCGCAGGGATCCCTGGAGGATCTCATCCGCCGCTTGGACAATCGCCTTGGCCACCTCTGCCGGAATGCACCCCAACTCCCCATTGACCTCTGCCGCCGCTTTTTTGATCAGCACGCAGGCTTCTACATACTCCGGCAGGGGCTTGAGGCCGCTGATGGGAAAGTTCTCTAGGGCGCGGACGGTTTGAATGCCGTAATAAACCGACTGCGGCAGTTGCCGCTCCCCCATCGAGTCCCGCTCCCTGCGTACCTCGGCCAAGGCGTTCTCCTCTCCCGTTCGCGGATCCTTGGGCTAGCTTCCGGTAGTCCCCTCCGAGGGTGTCTCGAGGGCCGGGGATCCTTTCTGTAAGTTCTGTAAAGTGGCCAGCAACTGTTGGCCGAGGCGCTCGTTGTTCTCGGCCAAGACCAACACCATGGCCGCACAGGCCAGGTGCACCCCTGCTCGAAATTCCGCCGAAGACTTGTACTGGATCAGCGCCTCGCTATCTCCTTCCCGCGGGCTGAGGATGAGCTGAACCGACTTTTGGGCCAACTCTGTCAGTTCCCGTTCCGTTAAACCGAGCTGCACCGCTTCTGCCCTCCCTGCTGGCCGACAAACAACCTTTGATCCCATCAGGATCGCCACTTTGGTATCCTACCGCAGTTGTTGCCCCAATCTGGCAGGATCCCCAAGTGAGCGGGCCTTGACAACTCTTGATAGCTCTAGAAGGAGGTAGAAAATGCCGGTTAGTATAGGTGCAGCATGCCTTAGCCTGCGGGCCGATAGCCGACTTTGATTGGATAAGTTCAAATCCACGGGTCGGCACTGCTCCTAGGGGGCTTGCTTCTACTTAGCATGGGTTTTGTGCTGTTCATTTCGTTGAGAGAGGAAAACTTGACCGTAGAGCGTCCACTTGACCGCTTCCCCCGCAAGCAGCGTGCAGAGCTGCCGGCCATCAACGAGCGCATCCGCTTCCCCAAAATCCGCCTCATCGATACCGACGGCACCCAGTTGGGGATCATGAGCCCGCGCGAGGCCCTGCGCCTGGCAGAAGAAAAAGATCTGGATTTGGTCTTGGTGAGCGAAAAGGCCGATCCGCCCGTCTGCCGCATCATGGACTACGGCAAGTTCAAGTTTGAGAAGGAGAAAAAAGAACGGGAGGCCCGTAAGAAGCAACACACCGCCGAGATCAAGGAAGTGAAGTTTCGCTACAACATCGGCGAGCACGATTACCATGTCCGCCTGCGCAGCGCCCAGCAGTTCTTGGGGGATGGAGACAAGGTGAAAGCCACCGTGATGTTCCGCGGTCGCGAGGCCCAGCACGCCGAGCTGGGGGAAGAATTGCTGCAGCGCTTGTTCAAAGACCTGGAGGGCGTGGCGGAAATGCAGCAGCCTCCCCAAAAGGAAGGGCGAAACATCACGATGATTCTCTCTCCCAAAAAATCGGTCTGAGGAGGGATCCCACCTATGCCCCTTGCGGTTGGGGATCCGGCTCCGGAGTTCACCCTGCCCGATGCCGAGGGCAATCTCATCAGCTTGAGCCAGTTGCGGGGCCAGCGGGTGGTGCTCTATTTTTACCCGCGGGACAACACCCCCGGCTGCACCCAAGAAGCCTGCGGCTTTCGGGATGCCTACGCTGACTATCAAGCCCACGGCATCGCCATCTTGGGGGTGAGCGCCGACGATGCCCGTTCCCACCAAAAATTTGCCCAGAAGCTGCAACTGCCCTTCCCCCTGTTGGTGGATGAGGGGGCCAAGGTGGCCAGGGCTTACGGGGTCTATGGGCCGAAAAAGTTCATGGGCAAAGAGTACAACGGCATTCACCGCACCACTTTTGTTATTGATCCGGAGGGGAAGATCGAGGCCGTTATCACCAAGGTCAAGGTGGAAACCCACGCAGCGGAGCTGCTCAAGCAGTTGACCGGCTCTTAGGCTTTCCGGTGGGAGTTCGGCAGACCTGCTGCTGGGCTCGTTGTTCTGGAACCTGAGCCAAGACGGGAACGAAAAGAGCAAAAAAAGATGTAAAGTGCCGGTATTGATTCCTCGTGGGCTAGGGCCGTGTCCCGACGCAGCCGTACCCTCAAGTCGATTCACGACAGCTACCAAATGTTGGGTTTGGCCGGCCAAGGGCAGTACGGGCGTGTATTCTGTGCCCGTCCCCGTCAAGGAGGAGACCTGGTGGCCCTGAAGGAGCTGCCGGCGGAGCGCTTTCCCACCCAAAATCTGCTGCGGGAGCTGCGCCATCTGCTCACCCTCAACCACCCCAACATTACCCGCTGCTACGCCCTCGAACATGCCCGCGAAGGTCGCTACCTGGTGTTGGAGTACTGCGAGGGAGGCACGCTGCGGGAGCTGATCGACCAGGTGGAGCAAGGGCTGTGGCTGCCGGTCAAACAGGTTTTGGGCTTTGTGGATCAGATTTTGGCCGGGTTAGATCATGCCCACCGGCAGGGGGTGATCCACTGCGATGTCAAGCCCGAGAACATCCTGCTCAAGCCCACGCCCCAGGGCTGGCAACTGAAGCTGACGGATTTTGGCATCGCCCGTCGCCTGCAGCCTGCTGCCGGCGAGATCACCGCCACCGGATCCCCTGCCTACATGGCTCCCGAGCGCTTCTACGGTCAGTTTAGCCCTGCCTCGGATCTCTACGCGGTGGGGATCATCCTGCTGGAGCTGCTGACGGGCCGGCGGCCTTTTTCCGGATCCCCCAGCCAGTTGATGCACGCCCACCTCAACCAGCCGTTTGTCTGTCCCGAAGGGATCCCTGCCCCGCTGCGGGAGGTGCTGGAGATAGCCCTACGCAAGTTGCCCTTGCGGCGGTTCCGCACTGCTGCCCAAATGCGGTCGGCTTTGGCGGTGGTTGCCCAAGAGTGGCAAGAGCCGGCCAGTTGTTGGGTTGGCCCTCGCCTGCCCAGATGGCCGCCCCCTGGGGTACAGGTTTGGGATCTGCCGGATCTGGGCTCTGTTGACACTGGCGGGATGGAGTTCCTGGCCGAGCAAAAGTTCTGCATCTGCGAGGATCCCAGCGGCTCCAGATCCCCGCTGCTGTTGCGGGTGACCCCCCAGAGGCTGGAATGGCTGGAGCTCCAGAACCTTGCCCTGGGATCCCCTGCTTTGGCCCATTTTTCCCTGGACGAGCCAATTCGGGCGGTGCTGCCCTTGAACACCTTCCCGGAAGCCCTGGCCTTCTCCCGAAGCAGCCTTTTGCACCTCAGCCCCAGCCACATCCGCACCTTGCTCAGCTTTGAGGAGGATTGGCAGGCCACCTGGCTGGCAGAGCGACAGGAGCTGGTCTGGGCCACCGCCCAAGAGTTGGGGGCCGTACAATGGCAGCCGGCCACGTCGACAGGAACACAGCCTTTCCCCGATTCCCGGTGCTATTTTCGTTGGCCTTGGCAGGGATCCCTGTCCCGCTTGCTGGCCCTCTCGGAGCATCTGGTTTTGTTGACAGGTGTGGGGCAGCAGTGGGTGGAGATGAGCCTCTTGCCCTATCCCAAGGGACGCCATCCCGCTGTCGCGACCGGTTGGTCTCTGCAGACGGGATCCCAGCCCATTCGCTATCGCCTGCCCTTGGATCCCCAAGGGGGGGTGATCAGCTTGGGAGAACGGTTGCTCTTTGCGGCAACAGATGAGGGAAGGGAAGGCCAGCAAGGTTGCTGCCCCTATCTCCACTCGGTGCAGGTGAATCCGCTGCGGGTGCGCCGCTGGTTCTTGAAAGGGCAACCTGTCCAGATGGCCAAGGCCCCTTGGGGCGTGCTGCTGCTGTGTCGAGAGGGCGAGCAATCCACTTCCCTCTGGCTGTACAGTGAAAAAGGGGATCCCTTGGCCCAAGTAGCTGTGCCTAACGGCTCACAGGTGTTGCAGGTGGGCCAAAGGGGCAAGATTTGGCTGCAGGTGCCCAAAGCAGAGAAATCTCACCTGTCTCAGCTTTGGCAATTGGATCTGAACTGCTTGCCGGTGAGTGGACAGCCTTCCCAGGTGATGCTGTGCGACCCAGCGATCTAGAGTTTCGCCAAGGACTCCGTCCCGCTGTCGCGACCGGACTCGGCCAGAACCGCTATCAGCCCTAAGATCAAGTTTGAAGATCAAGTTTGGCCAGATGCCCGGCCAGCTCTGCTGGGCTGTGGACCAGGGGAGTGGTGATCTGTCCAGCCTGTTGGAGAACAAGCATGAGTCAGTATCTGCCGGAACCTGCTGCTGTGGAGGAGGATCCCAGCTTGTTGGTAGAGCGGCTGCGCCGCAAAGAGGGCCGGTGGCTGGATTGGGCCAAGGCCTGTCAAGCTTTGCAACGACAGAAAATGACTCCCCAGGCCATCTTCGAGGCAACCGGGTTTGAGCCCATTCACCAAAACCAGATCCTTGTTGCGGCCCAAGTTTACGAAGGGATAGCCAAAGCAGGAGCCAGCCCAGCAGTTCTGGAGCATTTTGCCCACAAAGGTAGCGATATCCTCTACGAGTTGCGCATTCTCTCTCCACAGGATCGGGTTCGGGTGGCGGAATTCATCTTCAGTCGCCATTTGCATGCCGCTGATGCTCATGAGATCGCCCGCGCCGTGAAAAATTATGCCCAGCTCCAACAGCTTCCGGAAGGGTTTACGGATCACCCCGGCGATGCGGTGGCCTATCAAGCCTGGCGGACGGCCCAGCAAACCCGCGATCTGCAGGAGCGAACTCGGGCTATCGGTCGAGCGTTTCAGTATGTCCACAGTGATACAGCCCGCCGACAGGTGGAGCAGCTCTTGTCCACGATTGCCACCAGCTCCCGCCCCCAACGCAGCGTTTTGCCCAAGCTGTCCGTGTTTCGCTTGGAAGAAGATCTGCCGCGACTGCTGCCGGTGGCCGGATCCCTGCCTCTTGCAACTGCCGCCTGGGAAGGGATCCCCTCCAGCGAGCCGCAAGGGCCCTTTGGCTGGGTCAACAGCCCGACGGAGCAAACTTGGATGGCCTTGCCCGCTTGGCCGGTGATTCAAAAGGCCGGGGATCCGGTGATCCTCCAGGTGGAAAACCGGCTTTTGGGATCCCTATTGGGCTTGCCGGTGCCTGCCGGCGAAGAGCAGGATCCGGTCTTGCTGGTGGTCGATCGCGCCGCTCGGGTTTGGGAGGGAGCTCAGATGGCGGGATTTTTCCTGGTGGATCGGGCCGGATCCCTGGCGGTGGAGTGGATAGAAGACTCGCCCTCCTCTCCCCTGTTGGGCCAGGTGCTGATGGCCGTGCGCCCCCCGCGGGTTTTCGATGAGGTGCTGGCTCAGGATCCCTGGCAGTTGGAAGAATAGGCGTTGGGATCCCGCCGTTGTAGCCATTCGTGCTAGTGGTGCAGAGCACCGCGCCTGGACTCGCCCCCATGGCCTCACCCATGGCCTCAATTGAGCAAGGCCAAGTTATCCCGGTGGACGGCAGTATCAACCCCTTCGTAGCCCAGGATGCGGGGAATCTCGGCGGTTTTTTTGCCCTTAATCTGCCGCAGCTCCTCGGCGCTGTAGTTCACCAGGCCCCGCGCCACCTCCTGGCCGCTGGGATCGCACAGGCGCACGGCAGCCCCCGCCTCAAACTCTCCAGAAATGGCTGTGATCCCTGCCGGCAGCAGCGAGCGCCCCTGCTGGCACACCGCTCGTACCGCCCCCTCATCCAACGTCAGGGATCCCTCGGGGATGAGGCCGTAGGCAATCCATCGCTTGCGGGCGCTGGCGGGCTGGGGAGCCGGATCAAAGCGGGTGCCGATGGCCTCGCCGGCCAGAATGGCCGGAATTTGCTCAGGCCGTTTGCCATTGGTAATCACCACCGTTACCCCTGCGGCTGTAGCAATTTGAGCAGCGGTCAGCTTGGTGGCCATGCCGCCGGTGCCCCAGCCGCTTTTCCCCTGGGCTTCGGCCTTCACCTGTAGGGGGATCCCGGGCAACACCCGCTCGATGGGCTCAGCGGAAGGATCTCGGTTGGGGTCAGCCGAATAGAGCTTGTCCACATCGGTGAGCAGGATGAGCCACTTGGCCTGCACCATGCTGGCCACCAACGCCGAAAGCGAGTCGTTGTCACCAAACTTCAACTCTTCCACCGCCACCGTGTCGTTTTCGTTGACGATGGGAATAACCCCCATCTGCAGCAGTTGGGCAAAAGTGCGATTGGCGTTCACGTAGCGGTTGCGCTCCACCAGATCGCCACGGGTGAGCAGCACTTGGGCAATCGGCTGGTTCAGAGCCGAGAAGAGGTCATCGTAAAGGCGGATCAGCCGCCCCTGTCCCACCGCAGCCACCGCCTGCTTCTCGGCAATAGCCGTCGGTCGTTGCCGCCAGCCAAGGCGAGCACAACCCACCCCCACCGCCCCGGAGGAGACCAAGATCACCGCGTATCCCTGCCGGCGCAGGTGAGTCAGCACCTCCACCAGCGGCCCCAATACGGAAAGACGCAACGAGCCGGTCTGAGTATCTGTCAGGCTAGAGGTGCCGATCTTCACCACCACCGTCACGTCTGTTGTTGCCATCGCCTCCCTCAACCCATCTTCCCACCCATCTATTCACCATAGCGGAGCCAAGATGCGGCTGTATTGGTCGTCGCTTGCCCTCAGGGTCACCACAGGCGAGAATAGAACAGAGAAAGCCGTCCTCAAGCTCACCTTTTTTTGTCTGCCTGTGAATCCTGTTCGCACCCTCTCCGCCACCAAAGCGGCCTTTTTCAGCGCCTACCCTCGCCCGATCAACGCCGTCTATCGCCGGGTGGTGGAGGAGTTGTTGGTCGAGCTGCACCTGACCACCGTCAACAGCACCTTCATCTACGATCCGTTTTTTGCCTTGGGGATGGTCACCCTCTACGACGGGCTGATGGAAGCCTACCAACCCCCCGAACAGCGAGAAGCCATTTTCAACGCCCTCTGTAAGGCTTTGCACCTCAAGCCGGAGGTGTTGCGCAAGAATGCCCGCGATCTGCTGGAGTTGATGCGCAGCGGGGATCCCCGTCAGAGACTGGATCTCCTTTGCCTCAAGCCAGAGGCGGAAGATGTGGGCGGGTTGAAAGCCATTTTGGAGCGCATGACTCAGCCGCCCTATGCCTACAGCCGGGTCTTGGCTGTTGGCCTTTATACAGCCTATGAAGCCGTGGCCAAGTCCCTTTACAAAGAAGCGGAAGAGCGCACCCGCCGCTTTTTGGAGGATGTGGTGGGCAAGCTGCCCTTTTCGGCAGAGCGGGTGAAAAAGGATCTGGAGCTCTATCGGAGTAGTTTGGATCGCATGAAGCAGGCGCGGGCTGTGGTCGAGGAGATGGTGAAAGCCGCCCGACGCCAGCAGGAACGCCGCCAATCCGCCGCCCCTTTGCCCGAGACTTCCCTTGCCGACCCGAGCGAGCCCAGCAGCTAAAGGCAGGCCCTAAGCCAAATACCGAGCCCAGGTTTCCACCACCTCGGGGGATCCATACCAGCGCCGTCCACCCCGACCGGAATGGTAACAGTCGGGCAGGGTGAGATTGACAGCCCCCTGCAAGTGGGCAGCCTCGATGGGGATAATGCCATCGCCCCACAATTCCCCCTGTCCAGCCGTGAGCCAATAGCTGTTGTAGGCCAGCCAAGCCAGATAATCCTCCTGTCGCCACAGGGATCCCAGGCCCAAGCGCCGCCCCTGAATGGCTCTGCCCGCCACGCACACATAGTTCACCTCGGGCCAAAAGGCCCCCGGATAGTGGGTGTTGACAAAGTCCAAATTGCGCTTCGTCCAGCGCTCCCGGCTGATGTGAGGGGATCCCAGGCTGATCAGCGTAGCGACGTGCTCCCGCCCCTGCCACACCTGTCCCCCGTAAGGCACGGATCCCAGGTAGATGCGGGCAATCCAGCCGCCGGCGGAGTGGGCCACCAGGTTAACCCGGTCAACCCCAAACTCAGCGCAGGTCTTTTGGATGGCCTCTCGCAGCGCCCACAGGATGGGAGTGACGGGCCTTCCCCCCAGCGTGGGAAACCAACTGCGCACCCGTAACGGCACCACCCGTGCCGCATAGCCGCGGGCTTCCAGCTCTTGACGCAAGGGCTCATACTCCGACGCGCCCGCCAGATAACCGGGCAAAATCACCAGAGGAGCCATACGCTAGCGGGGATACCAGAACATGCCTTTGATCCCCTCGGGGTCGGGGGTGAAGCCCAGCCGCTCGTAAAAGCTGACCACCCCTTGATCGGCAAAAAGGGTGATGTTGCTGATGTCTTGGGCGCGCAGCTCTTGGATCACCTTTTCCATCAGCCGCTTGCCCAGACCCTTGCCCTGGAAATCGGGATGAACCACCACGTCCCAAATGGTGGCATTGAAGGCGTGGTCGGACGTTGCCCGGGCAAAGCCGATGAGGCGACGATAGCTGCCCCGCTGCTGCCACATCGACACCACCAAAAAGCTGTGCTGCAGGGCTTTTCTCACCTTGGGAATGGGACGACGCGACCATCCCACCGCATCGCAGAGCTCCTCCAGCTCGTACAGATCCAAGTTGGGATCCAAGCTGAACAGGATGGACTCGCCCTGTACCGCCACCACTTCCTGACGGTCGCGACTGCGCTGCGCGGCAACATGACCAGCTTTGGCCGTCGTTTTTTGCGCCAACTCTTTCGTCGAAGCGGCCCCTGCTGCCCCGAACAGGCCCTTCCAAAAGCTCATCGGATGTCTTCGTGGAGTGAAAGCCCCCATCTGATCAGGTAGGCGTGTCCTCAGTATAGCCAGGATTGGCAGCGGGAATAGCTGAATCTGCATAGGTGCTTCCGCGCAGGCTTGGGACAGGTCTTTATCGGAAACTGAGAGTGGAAAGTCTGGGCGCTAAAAAGTCTATGGCTCCTCCCGGCACCGGCACTCTCGTCAATACCCTCGCCATCTTGGCGGGGAGCGGCCTTGGTTGGGGAGTAGGTAGCCGCCTGCCCCAGCGAATGAGCCAAACCCTTTTGCAAGCCATGGGATCCCTGGTGCTGGTCTTAGGGATCCAAATGGCCCTCACCCTCGGCAGTGCCGCCCAAGCGGTAACGGTTTTGGTTGCTCTGATGTCAGGAGCTGTGCTGGGGGAGTGGATTGACATCGAGGCTGCTTTTGAGCGGATTGGCCAGGCCCTGGAAAAGCAGGTAAGCCGTTGGCTGGGCCCCAACCCGATTACCCGTGCCTTCGTCACCACCAGCATCCTGTTTGTGGTCGGCCCCATGACCCTGCTGGGATCCATCCAGGATGGATTGGGGGATCCCTCGCTGTTGTTGGTGAAAGCCGCTTTGGACGGGATCGCCACCCTCGCCTTCACCGCCAGCCTTGGCTGGGGCACCCTATTTTCTGCGGTGCCGGTGCTCCTGGTTCAGGGGGGAGTGGCTTTGTTGGCGCGGCAGTTGCAGCCTCTGTTGCGCCCAGACCTGATCGCCGCCTTGGAGGCCACCGGTGGGATCCTGATCTTGGGCATTGGCCTCAACCTGCTCGGCCTGGCCCGCCTGCGGGTGGCCAACTTGCTACCGGCTTTGGTGATCGTGGAGCTGCTGGTGGGGTTTTTCCCCGTTTGGGATCTCCACTTCTAGGTTTCCAGGTCGGTTGGGAGGTAGAAAGGGTCAGCTAGAAATCGCAGGAGCCCCGCACTGTACCCGTAGGGTCAGTGTCGGGAGGAATGCGGAAGTTATGATAGAACCATGACCCAAGTCCTGA
>NZ_JBSSCS010000052.1:0-15973 GCF_054060015.1 Thermostichus sp. MS-CIW-25 | reverse complement strand
ACCAGCGTCAACTGCGCCCCCTGCACGATGGCGTTGCTGGGAATGTCGTCGGGAATGGGGAAGGAAAGCACCGCTCGGTAGTCGGAGTAGGTGCCTACCGGCAGGTTCTCGCCTGCGCCGGAGCGGCGGATGCCAAAGCCAACGGGAATGACAGTGGGGTTGGAGAAGACTTGTCCCCCCGGAGTGAGAGCGGCCAGTTGGGTGGGCAGAGCGCTGATGGGCGGAGCCGTGGTGGGGGTGGGAGCAGGAGTCGGAGTGGGAGGTGGTGGCGGCAGAGTCGGGGGAGCCGGTGGGGGTGGTGGGGGCGGGGGCGGCACGGGTGTGACGGTGCTGGTGCTGCTTTCACCGCAGCCGGTGAGCAACAAAGGTAGCAGCACCACTGTGGAAGCCAGAGACAGAGACCCAAGTGACTTCAGGAGCCACTTGTGCATTGTTCCGTTCATTGTTCTCCTCTTAACCAAAAAAGTAGGGTTCGGCTGAACACTTCCCTTAACTTACCCGATCAACTCGCCCAGGGCAAGCCAGGCCGTAGGAAAGAGCCAATCGAGGAAAGACGCACACGCGCTTGGATAAGCGGCTCGTCTGTTTACCCTGCTTATCATACAAACCCATTAGCCCGCTTTGGCAAGTACTGCCGATTTTTTCTGGACAAGATCAAAGGTGACGTGGGTCACAGACACCGGGCAGGGTCCCGGGAAGGAGTCGGGTGGCGGCTTCTGGGAGCAAAGCAGGTGGAGCCACCGGAAGAGCAGTCAGAATCCTTGCCCGGCATGGCTTCTGTGGATCCACCTGCAAAAAACCGGAAGATTTGCCTATTTCCTCACAAAAGGATGCTTGATCCGGGGCAGAAGGGTGGCAGGATGAGGAGTGGATGTTTTTTCTGGAGACCCAACCAGGATGGCTACCTACAAGGTCACTCTGATCAACGAGGAGCAAGGCTTGAACGTCACCATCGATGTGCCGGATGACGAATACATTTTGGACGTGGCAGAAGAGCAAGGGATCGAGCTGCCTTATTCCTGCCGCGCCGGTGCCTGTTCGACCTGTGCCGGCAAGCTGGTGAGCGGCACGGTGGATCAAAGCGATCAGTCCTTCCTGGATGATGATCAGATCGAGCAGGGCTATGTGCTGACCTGTGTGGCTTACCCTACTTCCGACTGCACCATCATCACCCACCAAGAAGAAGCCCTTTACTGATCGAGCTTGAATTTCCGTCCTCAACCCCAGCCCCTCTTCCAAAGAGAGAGGGGTTTTTGTTTTGGGTGGCCCAAGGGGGTGTTCGAGCGCTCCGCGCTGCTGAGGCCCTCACCCAGAGGGAGAGGAGCATGCCTCTAACCCCCAAAACCCTGAACTTTGCTGAATTTACTGAGCTTTAGGCGGTTTGGCAAAAGTCATTGAGAGGGATATAGTAGACCAAGTTTCCCCCTGATCCTTGAGTCCACCGCAACGGTTGCCGGGAAGTGAAGGGGGAAAGCGCTCGGGGGGTATTCCTCAGGGCTTTGCGGGATACCGCCTTCCTGTTTGGACTCCGTCCCGCTGACGCGAACAGAGATAGGCAGGATGCGATCGCTTCTTTCCTGAACCATGTTCAGGAGAGTTCAGCGTGAATGTATCAGAATTGGCAGTGGTAGGATTTCCTTATTCTGTAGTGCTTCAGCAACCATGACCCCTGAGCAAGAGCAGTGGCTGATTCAAGCCATCCAGGAGCTACAAGCCTCCCAGAGAGAATTGCAAGCCTCCCAGAGAGAATTGCAAGCCTCCCAAAGAGAATTGCAGGCCGCTCAGCAGGAGCTGCGCCTTGTCCAACAAAACCAGCAGGTTTTGATTCAAGAGCTGCGGGAAGGACAGGCGATGCTGGCCCAGTTTTTTCGCGAGTCAATGGATCGGTTTGATGAGCGCACCCGGGCTATTGAACGGCGCACGGAAGCTGTGGAGCGGCGCACAGAAGCACTGGAACGGCGCACCGACGAGATGGCCCGAGAGATGCGGGAGATGCGGCAGGAGATTCGGGATCTGCGCCGCGATTTTCTGGAACGGCGTTGACTGCCAACAGACCGAGCGCTCACAGCCCCTTTCCCAGGGAGAAATGCAGGGTGATAGGATTTTTTTATTCTTCTGTAACCCTCGCCGACCATGACCCCTGAGCAAGAGCAGTGGCTGATT
The DNA here is from genome assembly GCF_054060015.1 of Thermostichus sp. MS-CIW-25. NCBI lineage: Bacteria > Bacillati > Cyanobacteriota > Cyanophyceae > Thermostichales > Thermostichaceae > Thermostichus > Thermostichus sp. MS-CIW-25. The sequence continues at coordinate 13,810 of NZ_JBSSCS010000052.1, read as the reverse complement.
CGCGCCATCCAAGAGTTGCAAGCTGCCCAGCAGGAGCTGCGTCTTGTCCAACAAAACCAGCAGGTTTTGATTCAAGAGCTGCGGGAAGGGCAGGCGATGCTGGCCCAGTTTTTTCGCGAGTCAATGGATCGGTTTGATGAGCGCACCCGGGCTATTGAACGGCGCACGGAAGCTGTGGAACGGCGCACAGAAGCACTGGAACGGCGCACCGACCAGATGGCGGAAGAGATGAGGGAGATCCGGCAAGAGATTCGGGATCTGCGCCGCGATTTTTTGGAACGGCGTTGACTGCCAACAGACCGAGCGCTCACAGCCCTGCTCCCAGAGGAAGAGAGGGGTTGTGCGAGATGACAAGGCTAGTATGGCAGCAAAGAGACTTTTGGCCGAGACGGTCTATGGCTTTGGCAATGGGATCCGTTCCTGGGCCGACGACGGCTCGCCTAAGGTTGGCAGAGTACCTTCAGTATTCCGATGGCAGCGATACTCGCTATGAGCTGGTGGCAGGGGAGTTGGTGCCCATGGCTCTTCCAACCGGACGGCATGTGCAGATTCAAAACTTTCTCAGCCGAGTTTTCGAGGCAGAGATTGCACGGCAGCAGTTGCCCTGGACGGTGATACAGGGAGGTCTGGGGATCCAGTCTCCGCGGGGCAATCGGTGGGCTACGGTGCGGATCCCGGATGTGGTGGTGCTGCCTCTGGAGCAGTGGCAGGAGATGGGATCCAGAGAGGCGTTGATTCGCCTGGAGGATCCGCCGCCGCTACTGGTGGTGGAGGTAGTCAGTGAGTCCAGCCGGGCAGCAGACTATCGGGCCAAGCGGGCGGAATACTGCGTTTTGGGAATTGGCGAGTATTGGATTGTCGATCCGCTGGAAGAAAAAGTAAGCCTGCTGCTGCTCCACGAAGGCTGGTACGATGTGCTGGAGCTGCAAGGATCCGAGCGGCTGCCCTCGAAGGTTTTTGTGGGGCTGGAGTTGCAGGCGGGGGAGATCTTGGCTGCGGATTCGGGTTATTCTGGTAGAGCCGCGGGGAGTTAGCTCAGTTGGTAGAGCGCTGCGATCGCACCGCAGAGGTCAGGGATTCGAGTTCCCTACTCTCCATCGCCCTCACCCCTGGCCCCTCTCCCAGCAGGAGAGGGGTGGTAGGATTTCCTTATTCTGTAGTGTTTCAGTAACCATGACGCCCGAGCAAGAACAGTGGCTGATTCAAGCCATCCAAGAGTTGCAAGCCTCCCAAAGAGAGCTGCAAGCCTCCCAAAAAGAATTGCAAGCTGCCCAGCAGGAGCTGCGTCTTGTCCAGCAAAACCAGCAGGTTTTGATTCAAGAGCTGCGGGAGGGACAGGCGATGCTGGCGCAGTTCTTTCGCGAGTCAATGGATCGGTTTGACGAGCGTACTCGGGCCATCGAACGCCGCACAGAAGCACTGGAACGGCGCACCGACCAGATGGCGGAGGAGATGAGAGAGATCCGGCAAGAGATTCGGGATCTACGCCGCGACTTTTTGGAACGGCGGTAACTTGGGCTCAAGCGCTCTGCGTTGCTAGTGTAACCATCCCCGGATCCTTCTCCCAGGAGGAGATTTAGGGTGGTAGGATTTCCTTGTTCTGTAGCGCCTTGGTAACCATGACACCTGAGCAAGAGCAGTGGCTGATTCGGGCCGTCCAGGAGTTGCAAGCTGCCCAGCAAAACCAGCAGGTTTTGATCCAAGAGCTGCGGGAAGGGCAGGCGATGCTGGCACAGTTTTTCCGGGAGGCGCTGGATCGCTTTGACGAGCGCACCCGAGCCATTGAACGGCGCACGGAAGCTGTGGAGCGCCGCACCGAAGCTTTGGAACGGCGCACTGACGAGATGGCCCAAGAGATGCGGGAGATGCGGCAGGAGATTCGGGATCTGCGCCGCGATTTTTTGGAACGGCGTTGACTGCCAACAGCCCAGGCGCTCGGCGCTGCTGATGTGATCATCCCTAGATCCTCTCCTAGCAAGAGAGGGGGATCCACGAGATCTTTAGGGAGTTAGGGTTGGGAAGGGATCCCATCTGGATTAGTCTAGAGGGAACTTGGTCTGGCCTCATCGGCGTTTGCCATTCCCTGCGAGTTTGCCTATGTCTGTGATTCGCGCCCTACACAGCCAGTTGGTAGCCAAAGAGCGCTCGGCGGAGGAGATCGCCCGCGAGTACCTGGAGCGCCTGGCCCAACTGGAGCCGCAGCTCAAGAGCTTTATTACTGTAACCGAGGAACTGGCTCTGCAACAGGCCAGGGCGGTGGACGCCCGCATTCGGGCCGGGGAAGAGATTGGCCCTTTGGCCGGGATCCCGTTAGCTGTCAAAGACAACCTCTGTACCCAAGGGATCCGCACCACCTGTGCCTCCCGGATGCTGGAGGGGTTCATTCCCCCCTACGAGTCAACAGTGACGGCGCGGCTGGCGGCTGCGGGCATGGTGACGGTGGGCAAGACCAACCTAGACGAGTTTGCCATGGGCAGCTCCACGGAAAACTCCGCCTTTCAGCGCACCGCCAATCCCTGGGATCTGACGCGGGTGCCAGGGGGATCCTCTGGGGGATCGGCGGCGGCGGTGGCTGCCGACCAAGCGGTGGTGGCCCTGGGCTCAGATACGGGGGGATCCATCCGTCAGCCTGCAGCTTTTTGCGGGGTGGTGGGCCTGAAACCCACCTATGGGCTGGTGTCCCGCTACGGGCTGGTGGCTTTTGCCTCGTCTTTGGATCAGGTGGGGCCGTTTGGGCGCACGGTGGAGGATGTGGCCCTGCTGCTGCAGGGGATCGCCGGCCATGACCCAATGGACTCCACCAGCCTGAAGGTGGATATCCCGGACTATAGCCAGGCTCTGATCCCGGACATCAAGGGCTTCAAAATCGGGGTGATCCGCGACTTGCTGGGGGAAGGATGCGGCGAGGAGACCCGCGCTGCCGTGCAAGCGGCCATTCAACATCTGCAGGAACTGGGGGCCGAGATCCTGGAGATCGACTGCCCCAGTTTTCGCTATGGCCTAGCCACCTATTACATCATTGCCCCTTCGGAAGCCTCTGCCAATTTGGCCCGCTACGACGGGGTGAAATACGGCCTGCGGGAACCTGCCGACTCGCTGCTGGCCATGTATGGCAAGACCCGCGCCCACGGCTTTGGGCCAGAAGTCAAGCGGCGCATCATGATCGGCACCTATGCCCTCTCCTCGGGGTACTACGACGCCTACTACCTCAAGGCTCAGAAGGTGCGCACCCTCATCAAGCAAGACTTCCTCAGGGCTTTCGAGAAGGTGGATGTGCTGGTCAGCCCCACTACCCCCACCCCGGCCTTCAAGATCGGCGAGCGGGAGGATCCCCTCAGCATGTACCTCTGCGACCTGATGACGATCCCGGTGAACCTGGCGGGCTTGCCGGGGCTGAGCCTGCCCTGCGGGTTTGCCGATGGGCTGCCCATTGGCCTGCAAATTGTGGGCAATGCCCTACAGGAGAGCAAGGTGCTGCGGGTGGCCTATGCCTATGAGCAAAGCACCGACTGGCACAAACAGCGCCCCCCGTTGGAAAAGCCCAAGGAATCCGCTCCTGCCCAGCCCAAAGCCAAGAGCAAGTCCGGCAAAGGCAGCAAAAAATCCAAGGGCTGAGGAGGGAGAGGTGGAAACTAGGCCATGCCCATCTGGTTGGCCGCTGAAAAGCGTTCCATAAAGCGCAGGAAGCGATCCCACTCTGCCTCGGTTTCCATGTCGTAGGTCACTTCCAGGGCTTTGAATTCCCCGTTCAGGAACTTGGCCCTGATGTTGCGGGTGGTCAGCTCCCCTTCCTCATCGATCATCCGCATGCCGAGGATGTTTTGCGTATCGGATTTTAGATCCTCGAAGCGGAAAATCGCGGATCCCCGGTTGCCGGTCTTGGATTTCAGCACTCGCACCTGGGTGGGCACCTCTTGGATGCCGGGGGAGAACTCGATACTGGCCATGATGTCCTACGAAACACGATGATTTAAGCCATTATAACCGGCCAATCCCCGCATCCTGCTCCAGAAAATCTCTCAGCTCCTGGGCCGTCATCTGCTCCAGGTGATGGCCGGCCTGCCGTTGGGCTTCTGCCACATCGGGGATCCGGTCGCACAGGGCGCCAACCCGAAGGGGAAGAGGCTGGGCTGCCAACCCAGCGCGCGCTGCCGGAGTCACCTGGCCACAGAGAATGAGCAGGGGTTTTTGGGCTTGGATAGCCTGCTCCAGCACGGCCCCCACCACCTTTCCCATCGTGCTTTGTTCGTCGAGGCAGCCCTCTCCGGTGACGACCAGATGGCAGCGGCGGATGCGCTCCGGCAGGGCCAATTGCCGCGCCAAGAGCTGGATCCCGGACTCCAGAGTGGCCTCCAAAAAAGCCACCAGACCTGCTCCTAAGCCGCCTGCGGCTCCGGCCCCTGGGATCCCGGCCACTGCCTGGCCCAAGTCTCGCTCCACCACCGTCGCCCAATGTGCCAAGGCTTGCTCCAACTGCTGCACTTGCAGGGGGGTAGCACCCTTCTGGGGCGCAAAGACGGCGGCGGCTCCCAACGGGCCGGTGAGGGGATTCTGCACATCGCAGAGGCCGCGGACCCGTTTCCCCTGCCAAACAGGCTGTTCAGGGGGCTCGATGCGCTGCAAACGGGCCAGCTCTCCCCCGCCCCAGCCAATGGGATCCCCGGCTCCATCCAACAGGCGATAGCCTAAGGCCTGCGCCATGCCCGCCCCTCCATCCACGGTGGCGGATCCCCCCAGTCCTATCCAGATCTCAGCGATGGGATCGCGGCAAACAGCCCGCAGCAGCTCCCCCAGGCCGTAGGTGGTGGTGCGGGTGGGATCCCGCCGCTCCGGTGGCACCAAGGTCAGGCCAGCCACCTGGGCCAGCTCCAACAGGGCCAGCTCTCCTGCCACCCCGTACTCCGCCCAGACGGGATCCCCCAGGGGGCCGGTGACCCACAGACCCTTTTTCTCTCCCCCCAGCGTCGGCAGCAATACCTCTAGGGTGCCCTCTCCCCCATCGGCCAAGGGGAGCCGCTCCACCCCGGCCTCCGGCAGCACCTGTTGGATCCCGCGGGCCATGCTCTCTGCCGCCGCCGTGGCTGTTAGGGATCCCTTAAAGCTATCCGGGCAAACCAAGATCCGCCGGGGCGCACGCTCGAATTCGGATCCCATCTTTCCCAGCCCGAACTCGATGGACTCAACGTCTGATCTGCAACAGCTCCCGGCGGAAAGCAGCTCAAACTCGGGCGGCTAAGAATGGTCGGCCTCCGGCTGAGAAGAAGAGTCGGAAGCGGGCGAGCTGCCCAAGGATTGCTCCAGGGCCAGACGCTGCTCCATCACCCGCAGAAAATAGCCGCCCATCATCGCGCCGGAGAGCATTTTCGCCAGGCTCTCGCGGTTGGTAATGATCTGAACCCCGAATTGATCGGAGGGCAAGCTCCCCACCAAGCTGCGGATGTTGTGGCCCAAGATCTCCAGCACTTCCGGGGAAGAGTTGCGGGCAATATCCTGAAAGACACTGGGATCCTGAGACTGCAAGTATTGCCAGAGCCGGTTGTCGGGGCTCGGAGTTTGCACTGCCTCAAAACCAGGGATGAAGTTCAACGGGCTCGCCATGGAGTAACCCAGCTCCACAAACACAGCAGATGCCATCCCAACCGGGCCGCTCGGCCTGATCCCACAGGCCTTTGCCGTTCCCGGAATTTGGGCTATTCCAAAGGTAACACCCCATCTTCACCCCCCTCGGTACGGGATCCCACCCCTCTGCGGCGGCAAATGCCGTACCTGGAATCCCCTATATCAGAGACTGAAGCTGGGGCCTCAGATCAACAGCTTTCTTCCGAGGGTTCATCCGGGGGCTCTTCCTCGGCTGCGGCGGGATCCCCGACAAAAGAGGCGGGTACCACCGTTACCCCCACGATGCTGTCTTCGGGATCCAGGCGTTGCACCAGTACTCCTGTCGCCTCGCGGGATTGGGTGGGAATGGCCTTGGCCAACTGGCGCATGACAATGCCCCTGGCGGTTACCAACAGGATCTCGTCTTCGGCATTGACGATGCGCAGGGCCGCCAGCTCGTCCGACGCCTGGCGGAACTTGGTGGCGATCACCCCCTTGCCGCCGCGGTTTTGCTGGCGGAAATGGTCGATGGCCGAGCGCTTGCCCCGCCCTTCTTTGGTGATCACCAGCACCCAAGGGTTGGTCAGCCTCTCCCCCTCTTGTTCGGCAGCCATCACCGACTCGGCAGAGATAATATCCATACTGACGATGTCATCGCCGGAGTTGAGGGTCATGGCCCGCACGCCCCGGGTGGCCCGTCCCAGAGGGCGCAGTTGCTCGTCATCCGCCCGGAAGCGAATGGACATGCCTTGGCGGGTTGCCATCACCACATCGTCGCTGGAGCGGGCGCGGCGTACCCAGCGCAGTTCGTCGTTTTCTTCCAGAGAGATGGCAATCAGGCCGTTGGAGCGTACATTGGCAAAGGCGCTGAGGGCCGTTTTTTTGATGTAGCCGCCGCGGGTGAGCATCACCAGATATTCGTCGTCGCTGAACTGGCTCACCGGCACCATGGACGTAACCCGCTCTTCCCGGGTGATCGGCAGCAACTGAACGATGGCACTGCCACGGGCGGCGCGGCTCCCCTGGGGGATCTGGTGGGCGGGCAGGGTATAGACTACGCCCCGATTGGTGAAAAAGAGGATGGTGTCGTGGCTGCGACAGGCAAAAAACTGTTCGATGGCATCGTCTTCTTTGATGCGGGCGCCGGCTTTGCCGCGGGTGGCTCGCCCCTGCACCTGGAACTCCTCAAGGCCCATGCGCTTGATATAGCCCTGCTCGGTTAGAAAGATAACCGTCTCCCGATTTTCGATCAGATCGTCCGTTCCCAGCTCCCCATCCTCCAAACAGAGGCGGGAGCGGCGCGGGCTGGCAAAGCGGGCTTTGAGCTGCTGCAGCTCTTCGCTGATGATCTGCATCACCCGTTCTCGGCGGGCCAGAATATCCCGCAGGTCGGCAATTTGCCTCACCAAGTCTTCGTGCTCGGCCTGGATTTTTTCCGCTTCCAGGGCGGTGAGGCGGCGCAGTTGCATCTGCAGGATCCCGTCGGCTTGGGCTTCACTCAGGCCCAACACCGCCTGCAATTCCTCTCGGGCTGTGGCGGTATCGGCGGCTCCCCGAATGAGGGCAATCACCCGATCCAACTGCCCCAAAGCCAAGAGATAGCCCTGCAGCAGGTGATCCCGCTCTTCGGCTTTTTGCAGCTCGTAGCGGGTGCGCCGCTCGATCACCTCTTCCCGAAAATCCAGAAAAGCCTGCAGCGCGTCCCGCAGGGTCAGGGTGCGCGGCTCGCCGTTGAGGATGGCCAGCATGTTGACCCCGAAGTTGGCCTGCAGGGGGGTTTGCTTGTAGAGGTTGTTGAGCACCACCTGCGGCTGGGCATCCCGCTTTAGCTCGATCACCACCCGCATGCCGCTGCGGTCGCTCTCGTCGCGGATGTCGGCAATGCCTTCCAGTTTTTTCTCGTTGACCAGCTCGGCGATCTTCTCAATCATGGCTGCCTTGTTGGTCTGGTAGGGCAGTTCGGTGATAATGATGGCGTCCCGAACCGGTCGGCCCCGCTGCTCGATCGTCTCCACCCTGGCCACTCCGCGCAGGGTGATGGAGCCGCGCCCGGTGGTGTAGGCTTCGCGGATACCCTCTTGGCCCATGATCAGCGCCCCGGTGGGAAAGTCAGGAGCCGGGATCCACTGCATCAACTCCAGGCTGGTCAGGTTGGGGTTGTGGATGAGGGCGATCAGGCCGTCCACCAATTCGCCCAAGTTGTGGGGCGGGATGTTGGTGGCCATGCCCACGGCAATGCCGGAAGAGCCGTTTAAGAGCAGTTGCGGGATCCGCGCTGGCAGCACCAGGGGTTCTTGCTGGGATCCGTCGTAGTTGCCGACAAAATCGACAGTGTTGGCGTCAATATCTTGGAGCAGGGCTTCTTGGGCAAAGGCAGTCAGCCGACACTCGGTATAGCGCATGGCTGCCGGCGGATCGTTGTCCACAGAGCCGAAGTTGCCATGCCCATCCACCAGCCGCTCCCGCATGGAGAAATCTTGAGCCATGCGCACCAGCGCATCATAGACGGCCTGATCCCCATGGGGATGGTATTTTCCAATTACATCCCCCACCACGCGGGCACACTTGCGGAAGGGGCGATCCGCCGTCAGGCCCAACTCGTGCATAGCGTAGAGAATGCGGCGGTGCACCGGCTTCAGGCCATCCCGCGCATCTGGCAAAGCCCTCCCGACGATCACGCTCATGGCGTATTCCAGGTAGGACTGCGACATCTCCCGCTGCAGGTCGGTGGAGATGATGCGCGCCGTCGATTCGTTGTCGCTCATGGGGTTGGGTTATCCGTAAGGGATCCCAGTCGGCCTTGGCGCAGTGGGTTCATGGAAGTTTATCGAGAAGCCAACCTTGGCCGTGGCAGAGTAAACTACCCGACCCTGACTGCTTCGCAGTACGGGGCGGGCTTTCGGTAGCCCTGCAGTTAGTAAACTAACCACGAGCCTCCGGGCTGGTTTACGGGCAGCCCCAATCGACCGTTACCAGTGCCCTAAACAGCCGTTTCTGGTGTCCGCAGAATTATTATAGCATTCCTCCCGACACTGACCCTACGGGTACAGTGCGGGGCTCCTGCGCTAGTAAGCTGAAGGTGATTGAATTGAGCAGAAAGCTTTTGTATTCCCAGTCTACCATTCGCCCTTTGTGAAGGCTGGCTGACTTCCAGTAGGAGAGGCTCGGTGGTTCATCGGCGGCCCTCTCTACAGCCTCATGGATCGAGATTTACAGGTGGGCCAAGCGGAGCTGATCATTACCCTGACCGGCATCGACGACACCTTTTCCCAAACCATCCATGCTCGCCACTCCTACTTGGCCGATGAGATTCGCTGGAACCACCGATTTGCCGATATTCTCCACCTGGACAGCAATGGGCATCGCTATGTGGACTACTCTCACTTTCACACAACTCTACCGGCTCAAGCCCCATGCCCTCGCTTGGAGGGGAATCCTTGAGGGAAACTATAGAAGAAAATCTATTCTCTAGCATGATCTCTATAGTAACGTTCAATGATAGGCTGCCCATAGCGTGGAGGGCTTTGGGGCATGCTGAGCCAAGCGAAAGAACAACAGTCCGGCGGCAAGAGATTTCTGGATTGGCACCGACGTCTGAGCCTAGACAACTGGCGCGGGGATCTCTTCGGCGGGCTGACGACAGCGATTGTTTCCTTGCCGATGGCCTTGGCCTTTGGGGTGGCTTCCGGGGTAGGGCCGGTGGCGGGCTTGTACGGAGCAGTGTGTGTGGGCTTTTTTGCGGCTCTGTTTGGGGGTACGCCCACGCTTATCTCCGAACCCACTGGGCCGATGACTGTGATGATGACGGCGGTGGTTGCTAATGTTACAGCCCGCTATCCGGAGCAGGGGCTGGGGCCGGCCTTCACCGTGGTGATGCTGGGGGGCTTGTTTCAGATCCTGTTTGGATCCCTGAAACTGGGTAAATACATCACCCTCATGCCCTACAGCGTTATTTCCGGCTTTATGTCCGGGATCGGCTGGATCATGATTTTGCTGCAGATCCCGCCGCTTTTGGGCCACGCCAGCCAGGGGGGAGTGATTGGGGCGGTGCAGAACCTGCCGACCTACCTGCTCAACCTCAAGATGCCAGAGCTGGGGCTGGGGCTGCTGACGCTTGCCATCCTTTTTGGCTATCCCAAGCCCTGGCGACGGGTGGTGCCGCCGCAGTTGGTGGCTTTGCTCGTGGGCACGCTGGCGGCCAGCTTGTTTATGGCCGATTGGGATTTGCGGCGCATTGGCCCCATCCCCACCGGTTTGCCGCAGTTGCAGTGGCCGCAGTTGCCCTTTGCTTCTCTAGCTAACCTGGTGCTGGATGGAGTGGTGCTGGGGATGCTGGGCTGCATCGACACCCTCTTAACGGCAGTCATTGCCGATAACCTCACCCGCACCCGCCACGACTCCGACCAAGAGCTGATCGGGCAGGGGATCGCCAATATTGTCTCTGGCTTCCTGGGGGGCTTACCGGGAGCCGGCGCCACCATGGGCACAGTGGTGAACATCCAGTCGGGCGGACGTACCCCTCTAGCCGGCATTACCCGAGCGTTAATCCTGCTGATGGTGGTGCTGTTTGCCGCTCCCCTCACGCAAGGGATCCCGATGGCGGTGCTGGCAGGGATCGCCTTTAAGGTGGGGGTGGATATCCTCGACTGGAGCTTCCTCAAGCGGGCCCACCGCCTTTCCCTCAAAGGGGCAGCCATCATGTACGGAGTGATGTTCATGACGGTGTTTGTGGATCTCATCGCTGCAGTGGGAGTGGGAGTGTTTGTGGCCAACTTGCTCACCATTCAACGCCTCAGCGAGATCCACTCCGAAGAGGTGAAAGCCATTACCGATGCCGATGATGCGGTGGATCTCACTCCCCGTGAGAGGGAATTGCTGCGCCAGGGATGCGGGCAGGTGTTGCTGTTTTACCTGAGCGGGCCGATGATCTTCGGGGTTTCCCAAGCCATTTCCCGCCAACATCAGGCGGTGGCCTCCTGCCAAGCGCTGGTGGTGGATCTATCAGATGTGCCGATGCTGGGAGTTTCGGCGACGCTATCCTTGGAAAATGCCATCCGCGAGGCCCTGGATCGGGGCAAACAGGTGTGGATTGTTGGGGCCAAGGGCCGGATCCGGCAGCGCCTAGAAAGCCTGCATCTGCCGCTGCCCCCAGAGCGGTTTGTGGACAGCCGTGAGGTGGCTTTGGCCGAGGCTGTTGCCCAGTTGGGCTTGCCGCTCGAGGCCAGTCCCCTGGTTTGAGTAACCCCAATTGGCCTGAGCCACAAAGCTGCGGGATCCGTTTGCCAGATCTAGGTTAAGTCTGAGTCTATGCAATGGAAGGGTCGGGTCGCCTACTTGGCAACCATGCATCGCAAAGAGCAGGTCATCGGCCCTCTCTTGGCCGAACATTTGGGGATTCAAGTCCAAGTAGCAACTTTTGACACCGACCAACTGGGCACCTTCTCGCGGGAGCGGCCCCGACCGGGGGATCCCATCCACACTCTGCGTCTGAAGATTGCAAGGGCTTTGCAGGATCATCCTGAAGCTCTGGGCTTGGCCAGCGAGGGATCCTTTGGCCCCCACCCCCAGATTCCTTGGATCCCTTGGAATCAGGAGTGGGTCATGCTCAGGGTTTTTGAACCCGGCGCGGAGCCCTTGGAGCTGGTCGGCTATGCAGAGAGCACCCAAACCAATTTCGGCCATCGCTGGGTACACAGCTTTGCAGAGGCGCTGGACTTTGCCCAGAAAGCGGGTTTTCCCCAGCACGCCCTGATCGCCCTCGACCGGCCAGAAAAGCCCCAGGTTATCCACAAAGGAATCCAAGACGAAGCAACCCTGAAGCAGGTGGTGGGGGAGCTGCTGGCTCGGCAGGGTGGCCTGCATCTGGAAACCGACATGCGGGCCCTGTACAACCCAACCCGGCTCCAAGTCATCGCAGCCGCCACCCAAAACCTAATCGCCAAGGCCCAAAGCCTGTGCCCGGCCTGCGGCACTCCCGGCTACTGGCGGATCCGCTCGGTCTCTGGACTGCCCTGCGGTCAATGTGGCGCCCCCACCCCCGTGGCCAAGGCTTGGGTATATGGCTGTGCTCGCTGTTCCCACACCCACACCGAGCCTGTGGCAGAGCCCTGGGCGGATCCCGCTCAGTGTGCCTTTTGTAATCCCTAGCTTTGTCCCAAGCTTGACGTTAAGCCCAGGCTTTCATCCCCCCAGAGGGGCTGATGTAAGAAAATAGGGATCCAACCCAGTGGATCCCTACTTAGCAACTTGGATGTCAGCGCAGGGATTTTAAGAACTAGAAAGTAAACACAGCTCGCAAAGCCCCCACGCCGATGGTTGGATCGGTATCCCCAGACTTGCTAGGCCCACCATTGGGATTGCTCACAAAGTAGGCTGCCGGGGTAAGGGTGAGGTACTCGTTCACCGGGAAGCTGTAGTAAACATCCACGATGAAAGGACGGCTGTCAAAAACTCCCTCCTCGGTGCTGACAATCGGTTGGCCAAACACCACACCGCCCTGAGCACCCTCAATGAAGAGATCCGGGAAAGCAAAGCCAAACAGGAACCCGTTGAAATCTTCATCACCCGGATCAATGGTGCCAGCCGGTACCACGTTGGGCAAGTTGTAATCCACATTGCCAGCAGTAAACCAGCCGGATACGGTAATTCGAGGGCTAAGCTCCCAGTTGGCTGCCACCGAGAAAGCATTGACACGGGCAGAAACATCTACCGTCGTCGTCCGCAGAGGGCCACGGAAAAGGGCTGTACCGTTGGCCAAGAACTCAGGGCCATCGTTTGCCTTCTGCAGATAGGTACTGGCAAACTGCAGGTAGATCTCCAGGTTTTCGTTCGGCAGGAAGCCCAGCTCAACGACGTGGGCGCTATCATCACCTGTCAAGCCACTGTCGCCAAAGCCTCTCCCCAGAGCTTGACCTCTTCTGGTGCTGTAGGCGTAGGCTAAACGAAACTGGTCGCTCAAACGGTAGCGAAAACCAAATAGGGTTCCGCTGGGCACATCTGCCGTAGATTTGGGAGGATCGGCAAAGTCCGACAGGGCATCAAAGGGCGTGCTGTACTGCAGAACGCTCCCCACTCCCGTACCCGTAATGCCCGTGTAGATAGTAGCAGCGCGGTCGAAAGCAGGGAATTGATAAACCAGCTGGGCCAAGGTGAAAGTGCCACCGCCACCACCGCCAAAGCCAAGGCCGGGATCCCCATCAAAGAACTCAGTCACAGCATCGCGAGCTTGGAGACGAATGCGCAGGCGATCGCGACCCACAAAAGAAGCATCGAAGTTCAAGCGTACCCGATAGGGAAGAGTCATGTTGGCTTGGTTTTGCTCTGCTACTACCTTCCCATCAACAACTCTGTCTTCCGTGAGAGCGCTGCCTACAACAGCGGCGATGACTTGGGCATTCAACTTGGTAACCGGGTTGAAGACCTTCCCTTTCAAATCAGTAACATCGGCTTCCAGGGCATCCACCCGCCCGCGCAGGGCTGCCAGCTCAGCAGCAAATTCCTCTTGCAAGCGCTGCAGAGTGGCCAAGTCTTCCTTGGAGACTTTGTCGGCCAAACCGGCTGCAATCAACTCATTGATGCGATCCAAGCAGGCGTTCATACCGGCGGCAAACTCAAAGCGAGTCATAGCCCGGTTGCCGCGGAAGGTGCGGTCAGGGTAGCCGGCAATACAGCCGTAGCGCTCCACCAAGGATTGCAGGGCTTGGAAGGCCCAGTCGGTGGGCTGCACATCCGAAAGCTCAGAGATGGAGGTGACCGGCCCGGTAGCTTGGGCATAAGCCACTCCAGGGGTCAAGACTGCCGCTGCGCCCAGGGTGCCAGCCAGCAGCGTTTTCCAGTAGTTCGCGTGTTTCGCGGGCATGTTTCTCTCCTTGTTCTTTTCCTCACACCTTTTTGGCTGTAGAAGTGTCCTCATAGAAGCGACAAACTGCCTACCTCAACAACGAGCCTGGCAATCGCGGACTCTGGGAAGACATGATACAGCCGAAGTCCACATCGTCTACCACTTTACACACTTTCTGGGCAAGACTCAATGCGAGACCCAACTGCGGTAGATGATCGAGGCTCGATATCCACTACTCTACCTCAGGGATCCGGCTCTGGCTAGCGGGTGTATCTCAAAGTAAACTACCCGACCCTGACTGCTTCGCAGTACAGGGCGGGCTTAAGGCCTCCGGCCCGCTGGCGCGAACGGTAGCCCTGCAGTTGGCAAGCC
>NZ_JBSSCS010000051.1:0-17614 GCF_054060015.1 Thermostichus sp. MS-CIW-25 | reverse complement strand
TGGCTTGCCAACTGCAGGGCTACCGTTCGCGTCAGCGGGCCGGAGGCCTTAAGCCCGCCCTGTACTGCGAAGCAGTCAGGGTCGGGTAGTTTACTTCCCAATAGGTGCTCGCCAGATCCGGCTGAGGTTAAGAGAATCCCATAGCCCCCCAGCCCATCATTGACTATGATGCGGGCGTGAGGTGTGAATAAGTACCTAAACAATGGCAACCCAACGCATTTGCTTTGCTCAAGTCTCAGATGTCCACCTGATGCCCGAGACGGGGTGCCGCTGTTGGTGGATGTCCGATTCCCCCCGCCGCCAGTTGGAAGCCGCCGTTGCCCATCTCAACCAGGTGCCCGATCTGCACTTCGTGGTGTTTACCGGAGATTTGGTGGATCAAGCGGATCCGGAGAGCTTTCAATCTTTCCAGGAGATTGTTGCCCAACTGCGGGTGCCCTATTACCTCAGCCTGGGCAACCACGATATCGACACCCTAGGGAGAAAGGGACGCTTCAACCGGGATCAGTTTATCCGTTGGTGTCAAAGCCAATTTCCCCTGTCCCCGGCTCCCACCGGTTACGTCGATTACAGCCTTTCCCCTCTGCCCGGGATCCGCTTGATTGCCCTCGACGCCAGCTTAGGACGCTTCCCTTTACCTCAGGGCGTGCTCCGCCCCTCCCAACTGCACTGGCTGGACGAACATCTGCAAACGGTGCCGGAAGAATGGCTGATCCTGCTGATCCATCAGCCGCCCTTCATTGCTCCCACCCAAATGGACGCGGTTTTGTTTCGCAAGTACCGGCTCCTCAGCGAACCAGCCTCGGCACTACACGCTCTCCTGGCTCGCCACGGGCGAGTGGTGGCGGTGTTGAGTGGGCATCTGCATGTGCCGAAGGTGTATGTCCGCGATGGGATCCCTTACCTGACGGCACCTCCTCTGGTAGGGCCGGTTTCGGCTCTGCGGGTGTTTGAGCTGGACGTGAACCCACGACGAGGGGTGTTGCGCTACCACTGGGTTAAGTTGCCGGAGTTGGATCCCAGCCCCCTCTGGCACGGCTTGGTGATGGGGATCCGACGGGATCGCTGGGGACAAATCCCTCTCCGGGCCAAGGGATCCCGCTCTCTCCCTCTGCCCGCTGCCGCCTGGTAATCAAAACCCCTAAAGCTTGACCGAATTAGTGTAGATTAAAAAAAGCAAAAATCGTCGAGTTCGGTGTCTTCCCCCTATGACAGCAAGCCTTTCTCCTTCTAGCCGCTGGGAGCTGGCGGCTCAAGCGCTGCGGGAGCAGTATCAACCTCAAGTGGCGTCCCTGAGCGAACGGTTTGAGCCTTTGTCGGCAAGCGACCTGCTCACCTGGGCGGTTGAAGAATTTGGAGATGGGCTGGTGCTGGCCTGTAGCTTTGGCCCGGAAGACCTAGTGCTGATCGATCTGCTCACGGCGATTAACCCCCGTGTTCGCGCTTTTTTTCTGGACACCGATTTTCACTTCCCGGAAACCCTACAACTGCGGGAGCAGGTGTTGGCGCGCTACCCCCACTTGCAACTGCAGATCTTCAAGCCCTTGCTTACCCCGGAAGAGCAGGCAGCTCAATACGGGCCAGAACTGTATCGCTCTAACCCCGACCTCTGCTGCAACATCCGCAAGGTGGAGCCCTTGAATCGTGCTCTGGCCGGTTGCACCACTTGGATTACAGGGATGCGTCGGGAACAATCCCCCACCCGCGCCGATATCGGCAAGGTGCAGTGGGACGGCAAGCGCAACCGCCTCAAACTCAACCCGCTGGCTGACTGGACAAATGGCCAAGTTTGGAAATACATCCTTGACCACGGGATCCCTTACAACCCCCTGCACGATCGCCACTACCCCAGTATCGGCTGCCTCCACTGCACTGCACCTGTTGAGCCAGGGGCGGATCCCCGCTCTGGACGCTGGAAGGGCACAAGCAAGACCGAATGTGGCCTCCACACCTAACCCATGACTGCTTCCTCCATCCTTGAGGTGGCTCAGTTTGAAATTACCCCCGGCTCTGAAGCCGCCTTTGAAGCCGCCATCGCTCAAGCTTTCATCTATTTGCAGCAGACCGACGGCTACCAAGGGCACCAACTGCAGCGCTGTCTGGAGCACCCTCAGCAATACCTACTGCTCGTTCAGTGGGGATCCCTAGAGGCCCATCTGGTCAACTTTCGCCAATCGGAAAACTTTGTCCGCTGGCGTGCCCTCATCAGGCCCTACTTTGCTCGCCCACCCCAGGTGTTGCACTACCAGTTGCTGACCGGATCCCCTTTTTGATTTGAAATAGGGCACCTGTCCACTCTCCACCTAGGTTGACCCCAATGGGACAGGTTAAGATGTGATATTATTTGTTTCCGGCCTTCAGGTAGATGCGCGGCAGCATCGCTCGTAGGGGCTGTTAACTCAGTGGTAGAGTACCACCTTGACACGGTGGGAGCCGCTGGTTCAATTCCAGCACAGCCCATGTCCTTGACAGAAGCTCACAAGACTCTGCTCTGGGAGCGGGTTACCGTGCTGGGCCGAGCCTTACCCTGCAGGTCTTGCGAAACTGGGGATCCCTCACCGCCACGGATTCTACTGGTAGATATGGGCCGCTTTTAGCATGTGGTAGGTGATCAGCAATTGAGTCAAAGCCAGGGGATAGCTCTGGAGCAGCTCGCCGGTGGTGCCGATCAATTGGCCGATATTGGGGTTTCCCTCTAAGCTACAGAACTTGCCCAGGTAAGGGACTTCGTTGCAGAGCATCCGCTCCAATTCGATCACTTGGCTGGCCGTAGCATGGGCATCAATCTGCAAAACATCGACGGGCTTGCCCATATCCCGATCCAAATCCAAACGAATGGCAGAGCTAAGGTGATTGTCGCGGGCATTGAGGATTTGCCAAAAATCTGGGTGAGGAATGGTGGGGCGCAGCACCAAGCGTGCATTCAGCAATACCTCGTCTTGGTCGGATCCCTCTTGGGGCGGGTAAAAGGTGACCACTACATCGGCCCATTGGCGCTGTGGACGAATAAAAGCCTCTGAGTCGGGTTCGCGCTTTTTGAGCTCTTCTCGCACTTGCTCTTCGGTATATCCGCGCTTGCGGGTGTCCCGCTTAATCTTCCAAAGGGCTCGTAAATGTTCTGGGGGAGCCAAATAAACCTTGACATCGTAGCTATCCCGCATACCACGGGTAAAGTAGCCCAGCAGCCCTTCGACAATCACGTATTTGTTGGGCTTGACATACTCTGGCGGGTCAAAGGTGCCGGTGCTGTGGTTGTAGACGGGCTTTAGGATCGGCTGGCCGGTGCGCAAGAGCGTCAGGTGCTGCTGAACGATATCCAGGTAGTTGCAGTCGGGATGGAGGGCTGTAATCCCCAGTTCAGCGCGTTGCTTGCGGTCGTAGCGGTGGTAGTCGTCGGTGCAAATGACAGTGACGTTTTCTTCCCCCAAGACTTGGGCAATGCCACGGGTAAGGGTGGTCTTCCCAGCAGCACTATCGCCAACAATACCCAGAATAATCGGGCGCTGAGCCACGGATCCCTCTCCTGAATCGTGAATCTGGGGCGGAGAACTCGGACAACACGGGCCAAACTCAACTTCGTTTCGACCTGCGGATGGCCCCGATCAGAGAACAGGGATTGTCCGTCAGCAAACGAAGTTAAGCAAGCATTATCGGCTCTGGAGGGTATTGGGGCAAGAGAACGTTACAGTTCTTTCCAGCCATACCCACTCCAAGCCGGGGTAGGTATGCCCTTTGCCTGACAGGGATCCGCACCCAACTCCAGAAATCCCTACCGCAAGACTTAAAGATTGAATGCCCACAGCACCCCGACGTAAGGCCAGAGCGCTCTCACTCCATTGGCTAGGAACCCGGTTGCACCGGCATTGTAGAGCAACATGTTGAACTCATCCACAGGCAACTCGCAAATTGCCCTGGATCCCTATACTGGAGTAGGAGCACTGGAAGGCATCAGAGCAGCAAGGGTAGCATTAGGTCAGACCGCTAGAGGGGGAAGCAACCGATGGGATTGTTCGATCGGGTCAGCCGAATCATTAGATCCAATATCAATGCGCTGGTCAGCAGCGCCGAGGATCCGGAGAAAATCCTGAACCAGACCATTCAGGACATGTCTGAGGATCACTACCAGATGCGGCAAGCGGTTGCCCAGGCCATTGCTGCCCAGAAGCGGATAGAGCGGCAGTATGAGCAAGCACAGCAGAGTGTTGATGAGTGGCAAAGACGCGCCGAGTTGGCCCTGCGCAACAACAACGAAGCTTTGGCTCGGGAAGCGCTGGTGCGCAAGAAAACCTTTGCCGAGACTGCCCAAAGCCTGAAGCGGCAGTTGGATGAGCAGACTAAGCAGGTGGAGGTTCTCAAGGCCAACATGACCAAGCTGGAGAGCAAGATCGCTGAGGCCAAGACCAAAAAGGACATGCTCATCGCTCGCGCCCGCGCCGCCAAGGCTTCCCAGCAAATCAATCAGGTTATCGGGCGGGTGGACGCCACAAGCGCCTTTGCTGCTTTTGAGCGTATGGAGGAGAAGGTGAACTCCCTGGAGGCCCAGTCGGCGGCAGTAGCCGAGCTGGCGGTAGACAATTTGGAAAACCAGTTTGCCGCTTTGGAGGCGGGTGGCTCGGATGTAGATCACGAGCTGCTGATGCTCAAGGCGTCGATCCAGGGTCAGTTGCCCTCTGGAGGGTCAAAGTCCTCAGGCCAACCTTCCACCGCAAGTGAGAGCGAGGTCGATCTGGAGTTGGAAAATTTGCGCAAGGAGATTGACCAGCTCTAACAGGCGGAATGTCGCTCTCCTCCGACTCTCAAGGCTTGCCGGGCTGAGTTTGGGCCGGGGGGTGGTAAGCTAACCAACAAGAACTCTGACAGCCCTTCTGCCGACCAGCAGGGCAAAGTCTGTCAGTAAAGCGTTCCACCTCGAGTGGCAGGGATCCCCAGAGGGTAATCAACCTGCGAAAGGGTCACAGCCTGCTTACGGCAGGGCTGAGGTTAGTTTGCCTACGGTTTTGTGAGAGCATGACTCTAGTCAATAATAAGCTCAACTATACTGAAAATAATGTATAATATGTTCAGTACGGATTACTACCAGTTGATCTTTCTGTTTACTTTCGAGTCTGCCAACATGGTAGCCAAAGCAAAGCAGAAAATTGGTAGTAAGACGACACGGAAACTGCGCTTTGGGTATTCTACTCAAAGCTTTGCGGGATACCGCCATTCTGTTTGGACTCCGTCCCGCTAACGCGAATGGAAACAAACAGAATGCTATCGCTGCATAGTTGAACAGTGATGTTCAGCAGTGTTCAGCGTAAATGTATCAGAACAAACAGCGATGACAACAGCAAGTATTAAGCCTCTCTTGGATGCCAAGCAACTGTTGCAGGCTTATGCGTCTGGCCAACGGGACTTTTCCGGCTCCAACCTGAGCGGAGCGCAGTTGAGTGGCGCGAATTTGAAGGGCATTATCCTACGGGATGCCGACTTGAGTGGGGCAGATTTGCGCGAGGCGGATTTGTCGGGAGCAGATCTCTCGGGAGCCGACCTGCGCGGAGCCAAGCTGCGACGGGTGAACCTGATTGGGGCTAAGTTGGTGAAGGCAGATTTGCGGGGGGCCAACCTCTACCGGGCCAAATTGCTCAGGGCCGACCTCAGCGAAGCCGAGCTGAACCGAGCCGATCTGCGGATTGGGGCCGATCTGCGCGGAGCCATCATCACCAACACCCATTTCCGCGGTGCCCTTTACGACGAGTACACCAAGTTCCCGGATGGCTTTAACCCCACAGAGATGGGCATGTAGCCGGGGCTTCGCTCAGGGGATCAGGTTCTGCCACAGTTGGGCCATGCCTTCGGCAGCCGCTACAAAGGGCGGGTTGTGCAGGTCGGGCTTGTTGTAGCGCAAGGGATCCCCTGCCAGATCGGTAACCCTTCCCCCCGCCTGCTCCACAATGCACTGGGCGGCGGCGGTATCCCACTCCAGGGTGGGGCCGAAGCGAGGGTAGAGATGGGCGGACCCTTCGGCCACGAGGCAAAACTTGAGGGCGCTGCCCACAGACTTCACTTCCAGAGAGCCACAGCGCTGCCGCAGCCGCTCGAGGAACTGCTCCGTCTCCGGGTTGCTGTGGGAACGGCTGGCCACCACTTGTAGGGGTTCTTGGGCGTAAGGGCAGGTGCGGATGGGCTGTTCGTGAACGCAGGACGGAGTCCTTTCCCTCTTGCAGGCCCCCAGCTTTTGCGCAGCCGCGTAGGTGAGGCCCAGAGCTGGGGCATGGACGACCCCCAGGATGGGGATCCCTTCCTCGATGAGAGCAATATTCACCGTAAACTGGCCGTTGCGCCCGATAAACTCTCGGGTGCCATCCAAGGGATCCACCAGCCAAAACCGCTCCCACTGTTGCCGCTCTGGGTAAGGGATCCCGCCCGATTCTTCCGAGAGCACCGGGATCCCTGGGGTCAACTCTTGCAGGCCCTGCAGGATCAGGTGGTGGGAGGCCAGATCCGCCTCTGTAAGGGGAGAGGCATCCGCCTTGGCCCTTACCTGAAGCTGCTCCTGTCTGTAGATGGGCAAAATAGCCTGTCCTGCCGCCTCCGCCAGCCGACTTACCTTGGGCAAGAGAGCGGCCAGATCCTGAGCTTGCATAGGATCCCTCGCAGAGTTAGCAACGCACCGGAATGCCGTGGGCGGCCAAGTCGGCTTTGATTTGGGCAATCGTTAACTGGCCGTAGTGCAACAGAGAAGCCAACAGCGCTGCTTCTGCTCCCGCTTCCTGCAGAGCCTGGCGGATGTGGGCACACGCTCCTGCACCCCCAGAGGCGATCACCGGCACCGACACCGCATCCACCACCCGCCGGGTTAGCTCCAGGTCATAGCCGGCCTGGGTGCCGTCGGCGTCCATGCTGGTGAGCAAAATCTCCCCTGCCCCCCGCTCGGCCACGCTTTTGGCCCACTCCACCGCGTCCAGGCCCGTCGGCTGCCGCCCCCCGCGCACGTATACCTCCCATCCCCCTCCCTGCGGCTTGGCGCGAGCATCAATGGCCACCACAATGCACTGGGATCCAAACCAGCGGCTGGCCTGAGCCACGAGATCAGGATCCCGAACCGCTGCCGAGTTGAGGCTGACCTTGTCCGCCCCGGCCCGCAGCAGTTGTCGGATCCCCTCCAGATCGCGGATCCCCCCTCCCACCGTGAGGGGAATGAACACCTGCTCTGCGGTGCGCCGCACCACCTCCAGCAAGATCTCCCGCTCTTCGTGGGTGGCGGTGATGTCCAAAAAGACCAGCTCATCGGCTCCTGCCTGATCGTAAGCCTGGGCCAGCTCTACCGGATCCCCGGCATCCCGCAATTGCACAAACTGGATCCCTTTCACCACCCGCCCTGCCGCCACATCCAGACAGGGAATGATCCGTTTGGCCAACATCGCTCTCTCCCAAGGACTCCATACCGCTAACGCGAACAGAGGGGAACAACTGGGGATCGTTTTAGCCGAAGCTGATGACCAGGAAGGGTTCTTGAAACTTGGCCCCAGTCACCTGCCGACCTGCCAAGCTGGGGGGCAAGAACAAATTGCGCCGCTGATCCCCGGCGGTAATGGTCAGCTCCGGGCCTGACTGGCTCAGCTCGATTTGGGCCTTGCTGAAGCCGGGAATAAACAGCTTGACTGTACGGGCTCCCTCGTCGATGGCCACGGGCGGCGGCACATCCGGCACAGCGAACATCCCCCCCACCGCTGCTTCCAAAGCCGACCAATCGGATCCCTGACGCAGGGGGAGTGTTCGTAGTGTCAGCGGGAAAAAATCGGCGGCCGAGACCTCTCCCGGAGCCAGAGGGGTAACCCAGAGGCCACCCACCGTCAGCCCCACCATCTGAGCACTCCCCCAAAGGTAACGGGCGGTTTGCACGGCCATCGGGTCTGGGGTGGTCACCAGGTGGGCCAGCACACGGCGCGGATCGGCAATGGCCTGTCGTCCCTGCTCCAAGAGGTTAGTCATGCCCCCCAACCGCTCCGGCAGATCCTCCAGGGAGGAAAATTCCACGGTGCTTACCGAACGCAACAAGGGCTCGGCAAAGGGTCGCAGGGTTTTGGCCAAGTCGGATCCCAAAAAAGCTTGGGAGGCTCGCCGCCAGTACCAACTGGCCACCTCTGGGATCCCAAAGGCCCGCAAGGTGGTCAGATCCCCTGGCCCATCGTAGAGAATGCAGTCGTATTGGCCGCTGGCATCGTAACGGCGCAGAGCTTCCAGGGCCAGGGCCTGATCCATACCCGGCAACACCCCCAATTCCTGGCCGTAGATCTCCCGGAAAAAGGGAGTGCGCACGTATCGGGCTTCCAGCTCTTTGGCTGCCGTCCAGTTTTGCTCCAAAAGTTGGGTTGTCCGCAACTGCACCACGCTCAAGTTGGCAGCAATGGTCACCGGCTCGCCGGAAAGCGGGATCCCGCCCAAGAGCATTTCCAACCCCGGCCCCGCCTGATGGCCCACCAACAGCACCCGCCGCCCCTGTTGGGCTGCCGCGCGAGCCGCCGCCACGGCCAAGGTGCTCCGACCTGTGCCCCCCTTGCCCAGAAAGGTGAGAATTTGGCTCATTCCCGCTCTCCCGCTTCTCCGTAGATGTCGATGTACAGAGATTGGCCCGCCAACTGAGCTGCAGCCATCATCACCTGTCGAATCGCCTGCAAGGTACGCCCGCCTCGCCCGAACACCCGCCCGCGATCCTTCGGGTCAAAGGCCAGTCGCAGCCAAACCTTTCGCCCGCCACAGGTGGTTTCCACATCCGTTTGAAGAGAGGCGCTGCTGAGCAACGGTTCGATCAAAAGATGGGCGAGAGCCTTGTAGTCTGGCATAGAGAGCTAGACGACAGGAGGGAACAACTGGCCAAGCCAAGCTTAGCCGAAAGCGCAGCCGACCCTAGGTCTCAACCGCTTCCTCAAGCTGAGGCTTTTCAACTTCAGCTTCCGGAGGGCTTAATTCTGCTGCTGTCTCGGTGGCAGCTTCGCTCAATTCCGATTCGGGAACATCGGCGACTTCAGCTTCGGCCACGGACTCTGTTGCAGCAGTCTCTTCTGCCGCCTCAGGGATCCCAGCTTCAGGCTTGGCGATGGCCGGAATGCGAATCGAGGCCACCACTCCCCCTTCCCCTGCTTTCAACATCTCGTAGATGCCGGCCTTTTTGAGGAGACTGTCCACGGTCTCTGTGGGCTGAGCGCCACAACGCAACCACTTCAGCAAGCCCGCCGTTTCCAAGACCGTCTCCTTGGTGCGCGGGTTATAGTAACCCAGTTCCTCTAGCGGACGGGCTTCACGGCGGCTTTTACTTTCAATGGCGATGATGCGATAGCTGGGTTGCCGCTTTTTTCCGTAGCGCTTGAGCCGCAATTTGACCATAGGGTATCCACTCCTTGGGGGACGCTCCGCAAGCTGTAAAGATCCAAAAAATCCAAAAAAGAGTTCGCCTAGACCCGCCAAGCCTGCTGAAGCTCCAGAGCCTCGCTCCGAGCCTTTGGCGTTTGGCCGGTAGACACAGGCTTTTTATTTTAAGCGATTTTCTGCTTGACTGGAACTTGACTGGAAAATGTCCGACCCCGGTTTGGAAGGCAACCTTCATGGCAGAGTTGAAGAGAAAACCCTACACTCAGCAGCAACTCCCATGATCAACTACGCCGATTTGACAGACGAGCAGCGCCAGCTCTACCTCAAGGCCCTGATCGCGGTGGCCCGAGTGGATGGCCAGTTGGACGAAGAAGAAACCTCTTTTTTTATGCAAATTGCAGAAGGGGTAGGCATCGAAGCGCCACTGGCCCAAACCTATCTGGCCGATGAAACAGGTGCGCCTTTGGATATCAGTGGGATCCCGCCCATGCGCAACGCGGCGGGGGCCTTGATCCTGCGGGATCTGGCGGCGATGGCGGTGGTGAACAGCCAGTTGGTGGAAAAGGAAGAGGAGCTTATTTTCCAGATCGGCAAAGCCATGCAGTTCAGCGCTGAGGAGATCAACGAGTTTATCGACTGGGCCTTCATGGGACTGCAGTGGCAACTGAAAAGCGCATCCCTGCTGGAGCGCTATGCCCAGCCCTCCCCCCAACCTTCTGAATGACATTGGGGTAGCGGGTAGCATAACGACAACCCGCCTTGGCCACTGCATCAACACTCCGGCTTGGTGTTTCCTTGAACCAAGCTAGGGGGGGTTTCTAGATTGAGTCAGATCATATGGTCGTTTCAGGTTAGGGTGATACACCTGGGCTACTGAGAAAGCCTTCTAGACTGGTGCATCCAATGTTTTAGGTGTGAGTGCAGTGTCCTAGTTTAAATCAAAATGACCATCAAAACCTAGCCGATAAAACGATCCAGAGCCCGCTGCAACTCTTCCAGCTCCACCTCGATATTGCCGGTCTCGATGGCATGGCGGATGCAGTGGCGAATGTGATCGTCCAAAATCAGCCGCGCCACCCGATCCAGCGCTCCCTTGACGGCGGCAATTTGCAGCAGCACATCTGGACAAGGCTGATCCTGCTCGATCATGGAGCGGATCCCGTGCACATGCCCTTCGATGCGAGCCAAGCGGTTGATCAACTTGCGCCGAGACTGGGGATCATGATGGTGAGGCTGGGCCCGCCCAGACAGCGGCGGCTTTTCCAGCGCCAGCTCCCACTCCTCCTCCCAATCGGGTTCTGAAGGGAGCGGTGGAACGGAATGAGATCGAAGTGGGGGAACGGGATCCGACATGAGAAGGGCAAAAGACTGCTTGCATGATACTGCCTGGTTTTCCCCGGAAACGATGGGGTACTCTACAATAGGAAAAGATGTGAAATTTTGTAAAACCTCTCATACTTTGGCTCCATGACCTCTGTGCTCTCCCCCTTTGGCCCTGTAGAAGCGGATCTGGAGCGTTTACGCCAGAACCTAACGCGGTTGGTCAGTGCCAAGCACCCCATCCTGGCCATGGCTGCCGAACATCTGTTTTCGGCGGGAGGGAAAGGGATCCGGCCAGCCATTGTGCTCCTCATCGCCCGCGCCACCACTCCAGATGGAGAGATCACTCCCCGTCATTGGCGCTTGGCAGAGATTACTGAGATGATCCACACGGCCAGCTTGGTTCACGACGATGTCATCGACGCTGCCGACGTGCGACGGGGCATCGATACGGTGAACACCCTCTTCGACAATCGGATAGCCGTGCTGGCGGGGGATTACCTTTTCGGTCAAGCTGCCTGGTATTTGGCCAATCTGGACAACCTGGAGGTAGTGAAGCTCCTTTCCAAGGTCATCATGGACTTGCCAGAAGGGGAGGTGCGCCAGAGCCTCACCCGCTTCGACCCCGATGTGTCGATGGAAGACTACCTGGCCAAGAGCTTCTACAAAACGGCCTCCCTCATGTCCGGCAGTTCCAAGGCTGCTGGCCTGCTGAGCGGGGTTAGCGAGGAAGTGGCGGATCGCCTGTTCGATTTTGGGCGGGATCTGGGCATTGCTTTTCAGATTGTCGACGATCTGCTGGATTTCACCGCTTCGGCAGAGACGCTTGGCAAGCCTGTGGGATCCGACCTCATCCAGGGCAACCTCACTGCACCCGTTCTGTTTGCCCTAGAGGAATTTCCCCAGATGCGAGAGCTCATTCTCAGGGAACTGTCCAACCCGCAAGACCTGAAGCAGGCCCTAGAGTGGGTGTATCAAAGCGAAGGGATCCCACGCTCTCGTCAGTTGGCCCGCGACTACGCCCAGCGGGCTGCCGAAGCGCTGTATAGCCTGCCGGACTCTGCGGCGCGTCGTGCTTTGTTTCAGATGGTGGACTATGTGCTGGAGCGGCTGCACTGAGCAGTCCCGACAGGGTCAAGCTGGCTTTCTACCGGGCTGTGTTGCCCAACACTTGGGCCTCTGGAAGAAGCTCAGGATATTCTGGCGGGGCGAAAAAGTGTAGGCGATTTGGGGGCCAAAAGCGAAAAATGGTGTTGCCGATGATGTTTTCTTCCGGCAAGAAACCCCACACATGGGAGTCTTGGCTGTCGTTGCGGTTATCCCCCATCACAAAATAGGAGCGGGGAGGAACCACGAATTCGGATCCCTGATTGGGAACTCCAGGACAGCGCTCGCCAGGGCAAGAATAGTCGGGGGGGGCATAGATGTAGTCTTCCCGCAGCGGGATCCCGTTGATGATGACCTCACCGTTGGCGATGCGAATGCGATCTCCCGGCAGGCCGATCACCCGCTTGATGTAGGCCCCGTCGAAGTTCAGTTTGGCGGGAGGGTTGAAAACAATAATATCGCCTCGTCTGGGCGAACCAAAGCGGTAGCTGACCTTTTCCACCACCAGCCGATCCCCTTCTTCCAGAGTGGGCAGCATCGAATCGGAGGGGATCCAACGCGCCTCTGCCACAAAGGTGCGAATGCCGAAGGCCAGCAACAGAGCCAGCACCACCGTCAGAAGGTTTTCCCGTTGCGCCTGCCACCAGCTGCGGGATCCCGAGCTGGCAGGGGTTGCCCCCGATGGCGACTGGGGCTTGGGCAGAGAAGTTGGATCTTTTGACGGCATGGAAGCTAACGGACAAGACTTCACGATCTCAAGATTATCGCACCCCATCCAGGCCAGCAGAATGGGATGCCCTCCCATTAAACCCCTGCCGGAGAGACGAATAGCCGGCAATAGCATAGGATGGGTATCCTGGTGTACCGTACTCGCGACTGTCAGCCTCCATGACGATTTCAACGGAAGAGCGCCTAGAGCGGGTCGAGCGCCTGGTCGAGGCCAACAGCCAAGCGATAGCTCGCCTCACCCAACAACAAGAGGAAGTTTTGAGGCGGATCGATCGGCTCTCAGGGGATAGCGAAAAACTCTCGGGCGATGTCGAAAAGCTTGCCAGTGATGTCGAAAAGCTCTCAGAGCGGGTTGAAAAGCTCTCAGGTGATGTCGAAAAGCTCACTTTTAAGTTCGACACCTCACAAACCATCGGGGAACGGCTGGAACGTCTAGCCACCAGCCTGATTGCCGGTGCCACCATCAGCATCATTGCCGGAGTGATTTTGGTGCTGCTGCGGGAGGGATCCCGTTGAAGGGATGTTGCTCGGGGCTGGTTTTGGGGGGTCAACTGCCGGAATTGAGTTTTTCCCAGTCCTGCTGGTGGATGGCGATCATCTGGGCTTGGGCTTGAATAGCTGCCAACACCTCCGTCATCAGGGGCCAGTCGCTCCGCGGCGGACTGGGGTACTGCTTAAGCTTGTCAACTGTGTTGCTGAGAGCACTTTGCAATTGTTGCAGCAGTTGATAGGTCTGTTGGGCCAAAGCTAGGGTCTCAGAGACGCGGAGGTTATTCTGGCCTTGTTGATATTTCTGGAGAGCTTCCCCTCGCAGGATGCTCAAGATGGCCCCTTCTCTAGAGGCGGCAGTCTGGCCACTTTTGGAGCGCTGCGGTATGATGCGCAACTGCAACACCAGTGGCTCCCCCCGGTACATCCGCTCCACCTCTGCCTGCTGCGGCTCCCCGATCAACTCCGGATCCAGCGCCATCATCCGCTTCATGGCGGTGATCAACTTCGCTCGTATGGACTCGGAGAGATCTTTGAACAGATCCCGCAAAATCCCCTGCTGGCGGTAGCGCACTCGACAAGAAGGCCCCTCTTGAGGTTCCACGAAAATTTGCTCGGCTTTCTCATCCAAAGCCCGCCGCAGCATCGAGTTGAGCAACTGCTGCACTGTCTCTTCTGATTCGTCGGCGGGGACGGACGGAGGCTGGGTTGGCCTCAACTGCGTGGGTGGCCCCGCCGCAGGAGCAGGAACCTCCCGAGTCACCCGGTTGGCTTGGGCCTGGAGGCGCAGCCGCTCCACCTCTGCCGGGTCGGGGGGATGGCTGAAGTAGTAGGCAATTAAATCCTGCTGCTGCTGAGCGGTGAGAGGGATTGGCTGGACGGAAATCTGGGAATAGGCCAGCATCTTGCTTATATAGTCCAGCGCCGCCAAATCCTGGGGATCCACCATGCCCAAGATAAGGCTGTCGGTATCCAGGGCCAAGGGAACAACTTGGTAGTAAATGCAGATTTCCACCGGCAAGTACTGGGCAATTAGAGCCGGCACCCGCGCCCGGTCAACAAGGGAGTGTTGTCCCACCGCCAGAGAGGCATCTGGATCTGTCATGGCAAGCCCGGAGTGGATCCCGCACAGGCGAGACGTCGCTACTCGATCATAGAGTAAAGCCTACACCCTCGCGGCCTGAGGCCCATGGCATCCTGGCTCTCTGACTGGCGCAAGTTGAATAATGTAATACTAGGAGCATTCTAGGATCCTCTAC
Source organism: Thermostichus sp. MS-CIW-25 (assembly GCF_054060015.1). NCBI lineage: Bacteria > Bacillati > Cyanobacteriota > Cyanophyceae > Thermostichales > Thermostichaceae > Thermostichus > Thermostichus sp. MS-CIW-25. The sequence continues at coordinate 3,359 of NZ_JBSSCS010000051.1, read as the reverse complement.
ACCCAAAGAAGTCAAGCCTTGTTAAGTCTTGGAGTTAACATCGACCACATTGCCACCATTCGACAGGCACGCCGCACGGTGGAGCCGGATCCGGTAGCGGCAGCGGTGATTGCCGAGCTGGCGGGGGCAGATGGTATTACAGTGCACTTGCGCGAGGATCGCCGTCACATTCAAGATCGGGATGTGCGGCTGTTGCGGCAAACTGTGCGCACCCACCTCAACTTAGAGATGGCAGCCACCGAGGAGATGGTGGCGATTGCCCTGGAGATTAAGCCTGACTACGTCACTTTGGTTCCCGAGCGGCGGGAGGAGATCACCACCGAAGGTGGGTTGGATGTGGCGGGGCAGGTGTCGCGCCTCAGGGATGTGGTCGGCCAACTGCAGGGATCCGGCATTCCCGTCAGCTTGTTTATCGACCCGGATCCGACCCAAGTTGCTGCTGCTGCCCAAGTGGGAGCCCGCTGGGTGGAGCTCCACACGGGGCGCTACGCAGAAGCCTCATCCGCAGCTCAGCGGCAGGTGGAACTTGACCACCTGGAAAAGGCCAGCCAACAGGCCCTTCAACTGGGCTTGCGGGTGAATGCGGGACATGGCCTCACCTACTGGAATGTCGGCCCGGTGGCGCGGATTCCGGGAATGGAGGAGCTGAACATCGGCCACAGCATTATCAGTCGAGCGGTGCTGGTGGGGCTGGATCGGGCGGTGCGAGAGATGCGTCAGGCGATGGGATTAAGCTAAGGAGCAGGCCCGGCATGAACTCGGAATACTACGGCTACGAAAACTACGTTCTGGAGCAGGCGGAAATCGAGCGCCTGTTGGATCTGCTGCCGGCCAGTATGCGGGAGAGTGTGAAGATCTTGCCCGCCTCAGAACGGCAAACGGTGGTGATCAAAGGCCGCCGGCAGATGCCCTGGGAACGGCAGATGCAGCTGTTCATCAAGCCTTATGAGTGGCGGCAATTTACCCCCCTGCAGCGGGCGGGGCTGTTCCTGCACAAGGTGGGCTACTACAGTCGGGCGGTGTCGCGGCAGATCGACTTTTACCTGGCCATAGCAGCTCTGGGGGGGTTGAGCTTGATCTTCGAGGCCGTACAACAGGATCCCGTGGGGGCAACCGTTTCGGGGGGTTTGAGTGGCTTGGCCCTCTGGCAGTTGCGCCGCGACCAAACCAATGACCGCCGTCTGTTGGCTGCCGACGCCTATGCGGTGGATCGCCTGGTGTTGCGCGGGATCCCGCGGCTGCAGGCGGTGGAGGCCCTGGGGCAGGCGCTGCATGTGGAGGCCCGCCTGGAGGGGCGCTCGGGCAATGATCTGCTGGACATGTTGCGCTACCAAAACCTCAAGCGGCTGGCCCAGCGTCCGGCGGAAGATATTGTGTTGAGCTGATCCCGGACGGAGATGCTTTCCCCCTCGCGGCTGGGATCCCGAACGGGCCGGTGGGGCCGCTATCTCCTGCAGGTAGCGGTGACCGATTCCACCAATCGGCTGCTCTTGGACTGGGGCCGTCGCTTCCCACAGCCGCTGCCAGTGGGCACAGTTTTGGTCAGCACCCGCCAACGGGCTGGGCAAGGTCAACATGGGCGAGTGTGGCACTCGCAGCCGGGGGGGCTGTACCTGTCCGTTTGGCTGGGATCCCCGCCTTTGCATTACTCGCTGCTGGAACTGACCCTGGCCTTGGGCTGGGGCATTGCGGGCCGTTTACGGCAAAACCTTGGGATCCCGCTGCGGCTGAAATGGCCCAACGATTTGGTGGTGGTGGACGAGCAGCGCCCGGATTCTCTGCTCAAGCTGGGGGGGATCCTGGTGCAAAGCCGCTTTGGGGGGAGCGGGCAACTGCTGGGGTTGGTGGCCGGTGTGGGGGTGAATGTCAACAACCCCGTTCCCATTGGGGCAATCACCTTAGCCCAAATTTTGGGATCCCCTCTGCACCGCTCACTCGACCGCACCGAGATTGCCGGCTGGGTTCTGCAGGGGATGGAGCAGGGATTCCACGTCTGGTTGCAAGGGGGATTTGCCCCCGTTCGCTCAGAGTACGAAGCCTGGATGGTTAGGCCACAAATTCAATTTCAATGGCCGGAAACAAGCCCCACGATCTTGGGCCTTGCCGAGGATGGGAGGATGCGAGTACAAACACGGGGGGAGCGACATTGGCAACAGCAGCCATCCATTCTGACGCTTACACCCGACCAAGTTCGCTTGAGCTATCACATGCCGGCGGGCGATAGCCTGTAATTTCTCTTGTGTTTTTTATGTGGCCTGTGTTGAACTCGGTGATGAAGCTTTTGGTTATGGCAGCGCGCCTTCTCTCCCCCCGAGCTCGGCGGCTGCGCTTTTGGCTGAAGCTGGGGCTGGCTCTGCTCTGGTTTTATCCCACTGCTCTGCTGGCCCAAACCCAACCAACCCCTTTGCCCCCGCCGCCTGTGGTGGAACCGGCCCTGGACACGCCTGGGGCGGCAGCCCTGCTGCTGGATGGAGCCATTCCCCTGGGAGAGGGCAGCCCTGCGACCCTTGAGGCAGAAACCCGCCCAGAGACGGTCATGGGCCGTGAGATTGTGATTGAGCCCCAGAAGAACCATGACCGGGTTCCCCATGCTCAGCCTGAAAGTGGGGTGCCGGTGGTGCTGATGGAACGCAGCTCCGGTCGCCGCATCATCCTCGCCCCTGGCCAAGAGATTCGCATTGAGGATCCCAGCCAGCCCCAAGCTCCTGAACCGGGAACGCCGACGTTGCCTGAACTGGCCGTAGGTGAAGAACGACTGCTCTATCCCTTACCTCACCCGGTGCCGATCACTTCTGGATTTGGCATGCGAATTCACCCCATCCGCGGAGAGCCAGAGTTTCATGCCGGGGTGGATTTGGGGGCCAGCATGGGCACGCCGATCTTGGCCTCTTTAAGCGGCAAGGTGGTCACTTCGGGATCCCTGGGGGGTCTAGGGATCACCGTTGTGCTGGAGCATGCCGGCGGTCGGCGCACTCGCTATGGCCACATGTCCGAAGTTGCTGTAACACCGGGGGAAGTGGTAGAGCGGGGATCCGTCATCGGCTATGTGGGGGCGACCGGAGCGGTAACTGGGCCGCACCTCCACTTTGAGCTGTGGAAGCGGGCGGTGGGGCAAGGTTGGGTGGTTCTGGACGCCACAGATGATCTGAAGGTTGCTGTTGCCCAGCTGCCGGGTTAGCCAGAGCCGGCTTGGGTTAGCATAGGTGGGCGGGCTCCAACTGGAATGCTGGCGCAGGTAACCAGTTGGGTCATGCAGGTTTTGCGGACGTGGCGGAACGGCAGACGCGCTAGACTTAGGATCTAGTGCCGCAAGGCGTAAGGGTTCAAGTCCCTTCGTCCGCATGAGAATCCCCTACTTC
>NZ_JBSSCS010000050.1:0-17830 GCF_054060015.1 Thermostichus sp. MS-CIW-25 | reverse complement strand
AACGTGGTTGTCGTGGAAGTATCGGAAGCGTACACCAGCAAAACCTGTACCAAGTGCGGGCACATCCACACCAAGTTGGGTGGCGCAAAGGTGTTTAGATGCCCAAAGTGCAACCACAGGCTACCACGAGATTGGCAAGGCGCTCTGGGTGTTATGCTCAGGGCTTTGCGGGATACCGCCTTTCTGTTTGGACTCCGTCCGAGTAGCGCGGTCGCGTCAGCGTCGCGTAGCGACAACGGAAACGGACAGAATGCTATCGCTTCACCGCTGAGCAGTAATGCTCAGCAGTGTTCAGCGTAAATGTATCAGAAAAACCTAAACTAGGGGTGAGTGAGCTGCTGCCGAGATCCCTATGGTGCCCCTGATCATCGACTGTGACCCTGGCCAAGACGATGCGGTGGCTCTGCTGCTGGCTATGGCGTCGCCAGAAGAGCTGCAATTGCTGGGCATTACCACGGTGGCTGGCAATGTCTCCTTGGACAAAACCAGCCGCAATGCTCGACAGATCTGTGAATTGGCCGGTCAGCCGCAGATGGGGGTGTATGCTGGCTGCCCCCGACCTCTCTTGCGCCCTCTGGAAACCGCCGAGCAGGTGCATGGCAAAACCGGGATCGATGGAGCGGATCTGCCGGAGCCCCAGATGCCTTTGGGATCCCAGCATGCAGTGCCCTATCTCATCGAGACGCTGATGGCTGCCCCTGAGCCGGTTACCTTGGCTTTGCTGGGCCCGATGACCAACTTGGCAGTGGCCCTGGTGCAGCAGCCCCGGATTGTGGAGCGCATCCGGCGGCTGGTGTTTATGGGGGGATCCGCCTTTGAGGGGAATGTTACCCCGGCAGCCGAGTTCAACATCCTCACCGATCCCCACGCCGCCCAGATCGTGCTCAGCGCCGGGATCCCGGAGGTGGTGATGCTGGGCTTGCACGTCACCCAACAGGTCCTCAGCACGCCGGAGCGGATTGAGCGCATCCGCGCCCTGGGCACCCGCGTTGGGCAGACGGTGGCCAATATGCTCACCTTTTACGGTAAGGTCGACGTAGAACGCTACGGGCTACCGGGAGGGCCATTGCACGACCCTTGTGTGATTGCCTATCTGTTACAGCCGCAGTTGTTCGAGCTCAAGCCCTGCTACGTCGAGGTGGAAACGGCTAGCCCCTTGAACCTGGGCCGGACGGTGGTGGATCGCTGGGGATCCAGTGGTCGCCCTGCCAATGTCCAGGTGGCTTTTGGGGTGGATGCCCAGGGGTTTTACCACCTGCTCACCGAGCGCCTGGGCCGTTACCGATAATTCTGATAGTTCTGATCCTTGAGGCCAGATCCGAAGGTGGAGAATCCCAGCGCCGTCCAACGTGCCAAGCTGGAGTGGGTGAACCTGCCCACCGCCGTCACCCTGCTGCGGCTGGCAGGGATCCCTTTTGTTTTGCTGGGCCTGAGCCTGCGATCCCCACTGGGGGAGAGGTTGGCCCTCTGGGCGTTCCTGTTGGCGGCAGCAACCGATTGGCTGGATGGCCATTTGGCCCGCCGTTATGGCTTGGTAACCGATATGGGCAAGTTTTTGGATCCTCTGGTGGATAAGCTGCTGGTGTTGGCGCCGCTGCTGGGCCTGCTGGAACTGGGGCGGATCCCCGCTTGGGGCGTGTTTTTGCTGGTGGGGCGGGAGCTGGCCATCGCCGGCTGGCGGGTCAACCAAAGCCAAATCCGCGGTGCCAATTTCTGGGGCAAAGCCAAGACGGTAACCCAAATCCTGGCCATTGCTTTGCTGATTTTGGGGTGGCCGGGAGGGATCCCTTGTTTTTGGGTGGCGGTGGTTCTCACCCTGATCTCGGGCCTGACCTACTTGCACGCCGATCATCCCCATCATGCGCAGTCACCCGGCAGGCCATAGCCCTTGTCAGATCCCCCCGCCCCTCGCCGACAGAGGAGACCCCCCACCTGAGCAGCGCATCCTCGGCCTAGATCCAGGTCTGGGAACCATGGGTTTTGGTTGCATTCTGGCGGGATCTGCGGGGTTGAAACCTGTGGATTATGGGGTGATCAGCACCCCCAGCCAACACTCGATGCCGGAGCGGCTGCAAACGCTGCACGAGGATTTGAGCCAGTTGCTGCGCCAACTGCGCCCGCATCAGGTGGGGCTGGAAAAACTTTTTTTCTACAAAATGGGCAATACCATTGCCATCGCCCAAGCCCGTGGCGTGATCCTGCTCACCTTGGCCCAGCATCATCTGTTGCCGGTGGAGTTTACGCCCGCCCAAGTCAAGCAAAGTTTGACAGGCTACGGACGCGCCGACAAGCAGGCTGTACAAGCTGCCGTGGCCCGGGAACTCAACCTGCCCAGCTTGCCCCGCCCGGATGATGCCGCCGATGCCTTGGCGATTGCCATCACAGTCTGGCACCACCGCTTCTCTTGAGGGATCCCCTCCCTGTCCAATCCCCTGCCTTCGGCAGGAGGTGAAAGATGTTAGCGTTGAGTAGCTAAAAAAGTTCGGTGCTGCAGCATTAGCTCCACAAACTCCCGGAAGAGGTGATCGGCATCATGAGGGCCGGGGCTGGCTTCCGGGTGATACTGCACGGAAAACAGGGGCAGGTGACGGTGGCGGATCCCGGCTACGGTGTGGTCATTCAAGTTGAGGTAGCTGATCGTGACCTCATCGGCGGGGATCGAAGCGGCATCCACCGCAAATCCGTGGTTCTGGCTGGTGATCTCCACTTGCTTCTCCAACCCGCAAGGGTGGTTGAGGCCGCGGTGGCCAAACTTGAGCTTGTAGGTGGATCCCCCCAGGGCCAAACTGAGAATCTGATGGCCCAGGCAGATCCCAAATAGGGGCTTCCCGGTTTGCAGCAGCGCTTGCGTGGTGCGGATGGCAGTCGTCTCAGCGGCGGGATCCCCTGGCCCATTGGAGAGGAAGATCCCATCAGGGTTGTAACTCAAAATCTGCTCCGGGCTGGCATTGGCCGGCAACACCATCACCCGACAGCCATAGCGGGTAAGGCGGCGCAGAATGTTGCGCTTAACGCCGAAATCCAAGGCCACCACCCGCAGGGGCGGCTCCGGCACTGGGATCCCTTGGCTGCGCCCATAGTCCCAGTCGGCGGGGGTAGGTTCCAGCCACTCGTAGGGTTGAGGAGTAGTAACTTCCGCCACCAAGCTCAACCCCTGCATGGAAGGAGCCTGGCGCACCCGCTCCAACAAAACCTGGGGATCCAAAGTCTCCGTGGAAAGGGCCCCGTTCATCACCCCCTGAGAGCGCAGCCGCCGTGCCAAAGCCCGCGTATCTACCCCAGCAATGGCCGGGATCCCATGCTGTTGCAGATAGTGGGGAAGGGTGGAGGTGGCCCGCCAAGAGCTGACCAAGCGAGACACGTTGCGGGCAATCACCCCCGCTACTTGGGGCCGAGCCGATTCTTCATCCAGCTCATTCACTCCGGTATTTCCCAGCTCAGGGCAGGTGAAAGTGACCATCTGCCCCCGGTAGCTAGGGTCGGTGATCACCTCCTGGTAGCCGGTCATGCCCGTGTTGAACACCACCTCGCCCACTGCCGTGCCCGGCGCCCCAAAAGACCAACCGGCAAAGGAAGCACCATCCGCCAGCATCAGCAGGGCAGGCTGACGAGATTGCCAAGGAAAGGTTTTTTCCTGAAGGATTGGGGAAGAAGGGGCCATGCGCTACCCAAAAACATCGGCCTGACCATCCTACCCCCTTTCAAGGAGGTTGCAAGGCTGGCTAGTCTTCCGCATCTGCTCCGCCCGCACAAGCCGGGTCGTTGTCCTTGCGGATGGTGCCTATCAAGGTGCTCACCACCACGCAGCGGTTTTCCCCCTGAGAGTAGGTGCTGCTAACTACAAAGCGACCCAGTTGACGGGCGCGGCCATCGGATTCAAAAACGGCTCTTCCTCCACTGAAGTTGTTGGTTACAGTTACAAAATTATTCAGGCGAATTCGCTGACAAGGGGTGGGTTCATCGCAAAGGCCCTCCCCATCTTGGATGACCAGAGTCGGAACGATCGGATCCGAATTGTCCACCTGCACCACCCAAGCTCGGCCCAGGAGAGAGGCTCTGGCGTTAGTGCGGGCAGTGCGCAAGGCTCGCTCCACCCTGTTCTGCGCATCCTCAAGCTGGATCCGCGCCCAGATGTTGATCCCAGAAGGAACCGCCAGCACGGCCAGGATGCCGATGATGACCACCACCGCTAGGACTTCTGTCAGCGTAAAGCCCCGGGATCGAAAAGGCTGAGCTCGGCCAATTGCTTTTTTCTCCAAGGCCAACATGGTGGACATTCCCCCTAGGAGAGCTGACGGTTGATAACACCGCGGGCAAGAACCCGTGTTTGCATTGGCAGCAAGTAGCGCGACACCTCTGAGATATCGACGCTGGTGGCATTTCGGATGTAGCGACGGAAAAGGCCAGGGTTGGCACGCTCCATGGCCGTGGCAGTGATGTTGATGATCACATCCTGCGGTCGGTCAGCACCGGGGCTTTGCCGCACGCAAACGTAGAAGCCCACGTCGTTTTGGTTATTTCCCAACCCCGAGAAGGTGACGCCGTTGGGTCTGCCGCCGCCAAAGGCATAGCCCTGCGGGCAGAGGGGCGCAACCTGCGGACTTCCCTCCCGGCTGCTGAAGATGTTGGAGACCAAAGTTGTCAGGCGGGGGCCATCTGCCCTGCCGGCAATGGGGATTTGGCGCGCTCGAGCTTGCTCGGAAGGCCAAGCAAGGAAACCATCTCGGAACGGATCGGGATCCTCAACAAAGAACGGGCTGCGACCGGCGCAGTTGTTTTGACCCTGAATGTTGAAGGGTCGCAATTCAAAACGGTCGATCCGCGCGTTGCCCTCCCAGGGAGTTGTTGAACCATCCTCCAAGTTGCCAGCGTTGTTGTAGTTGCGGCGCAGGTAGTACACAACCAAGGTGTAGATGCCGCGGCGGCTGACAAGGGTTTCCCAATCCGCATTTTTACCGTTTGTGCGCGGAAACTCAGGAGGTGGTTCGGCGGGCAAGGTGGCACGGCCTTCTCGGATCTGTTGTAAGGTGGGGTTGCCCGCGTAGCATCCTTGCGGGATCGGCTCCAGCTTCCAAAAAGCAACAACCGGAATAGCGCCCGCGGGTCGCCGGATCCAGCCCGGCTCGTAAAGCCGCTGGATAACATCCGGGATCCCATCTCCGGGGGGCTGTTGAGGGTCACTGGGCCGTTCGGTGTCGTTATAGATGTAGAGAGCCTCCGCCAGATCTTGCTGGATATATTCCATGGCCTGCGTCAGCTCCGCCTGCACCTGGGTGCGGCCCGTCTCTTCCCGATCCAGCCGCATCGTCTCAACGACGATCATCCCCGTGGCCAAGAGAAAGATGGAGGCAATCAGCAGCGAGACCAACAGCTCAATGAGGGTAAACCCTCTGCTCTTACTGGGTCTGCGGCGAAAAATCTTGAAAAACATAGGGAAACACCCCCATCTTCTCAACAGGTTTTGCGGGAAGGAACTTAGGCTCTACCTCACGGTGCAACAGGATTAACAGGCAGGGGGAAAGCCCGGCACCTCTCGATGGGATTCTCGCCTCTGGCAATGGCTATCTGCCGGCAAACATCTCCCAAGTTGGCGGCGGGGTTAATTTCTACAAATGAGGTGGCCATGGGAAATAGCCAAACATCGGCATTGGCCAAGTTCTGGCTGGCCGAAGCCAACTCCGTTCCCAATCCAGGCAGCGCTTGGCGAGTGGTCGGGTCGAAAGAAAAGCGATGGTAAACCCTCACCCCCATGCGAAAGCTGCAGGGAACCCCCTGAATGACCCTGTTTTCGCGCCGGTCGATGCAAGGTGCCCCCGCGTCGCGAAAGGTTTGGATGACGTATTCTTCGGAGTTACGCCCCGGCACTTGAACTTGGGCCAAGCGAATGGAATAGTTGGCCCCATCTGTGTTCATATTGGTGGGAGGTGGGGTACTCGCCAGCGGGTTGGCTCCCACCCTGGGCAGACGGGCCAGTTGAGCCGGATTCTGAAAAGCGCGCGGGTTGGCGGACAGCTCGATATCCACCAGCGTGCGGATGCGATCCACCTCCTCCTGGGCCAGGCGGTTGGCCAACTCTACCCTCTCGCTCATAGCCCGCCGGTAGGCAATCACGGCGAGAGTAGGGGCCAGGGCGGTCATGGCCAAGGCCACGATGATCACCGAAGCCAGCACCTCGATGAGGGTGAAGCCCTCTGCTTGTTGTTGCCGCCAAAGCCGCCACTTGTTCATAGATCCTTCCCCTAGCCGATTCTGCCCCTACCTTAGAATCTACCCCTGACCGGACGAGTCAATATCAGTTGAATTCATTGCAGTTTCCAATGCGAGCAGCCGCTTGTAGAGGCACGCCTGACTGCTGTTGCAACGCACAGCGCAGCCGCCGCACATACGGGTCTTGTGGATCCAACTCCCGCAAGAACTCCGTGCGCGTGTTGGAGGGGAATTGGAAACGGGCCGACACAGGACTAGGTCGGCGGGCAATTTGCAGGCCCACGTCGTAGCCAAAGCGGCGGTTGGGTGGGGAGTAGTAGTCGTAGCCCCGCACAAAGGTTGGATCGGCTACCAGATCGGGTGGCTCAAAGCTGTGCTGCAGGAAGGGGCCGGTAGCATAGGTGCTGTAGTTGAGCTGGATCATCGAGCCGCTGAAAAAGAGGTTGACATCTCTCCACAGCTCGTTGAGGCGCAGGAAGTTGTGCATGCCCCCGCCCGTCTGATCCAGCCGAGACGGGATCACACCGCTGATGGCAATGGCATTTACCCGCGTTTCCCTGGCCGGCTGGAGCTGCCGGTTTTGGGTGCCGTTGTCGTTGCGGCGGCGCTGGTTCACATCGGTTGAAGCCAGCTCTTGGAAGCGGGGAATGGGAATGGGCCGACGGGTCACCTCGTCCAGGATCACCCCCAGCACGGGGTTGCTGCCGGCAAAGCCAGTGGGAGCCTTGTTCAGGTCCAGGGTGAACGGCTCCACATCCACCCAGACCAGGCCATCGCCATCGCCGCCGTTACGGTCGATCTGAACCTGGATGGTGTTGCCGTTGGGCTTGACGTAGAAGCAAAGGCCATTGCGAATATCTTCACTGCCCTTGTGGTTAATGTAGTATCCGTCCGCATACTTGGACGCGGGAGTGTAGGCTTGGGTCGCGGCGCTTTTGTTGACGCGGGCGTAAGGGTTGAGCGCCATCTGGGGTTGGATCTCTAGCTCTGGCCGATCCGGCAAGTCTAACCCAAACAGTGGATCCCGCTCCAAAACATTTGAAGGCTCCTCCGGATCCCAAATGCCATTCTTGTTGAGATCCTCGAAGGTAGGATCGGCACCTTTAGGAGAGGTACGCAGAGTGCTGGGTCGGCTGTCACCGGTGTAGGCGGTGTACTTGAAGCGGTCGTTAAAGTTGGGGCGAAACACCCCCGGTACCCAGAAGCCACCGTCGGTGGGAGTGACCTTTTCTTCTGAGTCACAGCGAACAGTTCCATTGGGATTGAGCAATCGCCGCCGCAGTTGCCGCGCCCAGTCGTCGGTGCCTAGGCTAAGAGTTCCGGAAATCGGAGAAGCACCACTCTCGGCAGGGCGAATGCCGGGTTCTTTGCTGGGGTTGGCGATCTGGCTGGAGAGCAAATTGCCTCTCAGTCCGGCGCGGGCAGCATAGGCGGGCTCACCAAACATCCAATTGAAGGCCGCCTGCAGAGCCTCGGCAGGGTTGGGCCACTTGGGCGGCTTGGGCACTCCCGCCTTCACCTCCAGCACCGGCGAGAGCTGCGGCTCCAGAGCAATGGTCACGCCTTCAGTAGAAGCCTTGGCCACCGTGTTCACGCCGATCGTCTCCGGCTCTGGATCGGCTTGGATTTCGTGGACAGGGCGCAGCTCCACCGTGTTGGGCTTGGCTGCCATCCACTCGCCCAAGGGGCTCTTGGAAGGAGCTTCTGGGGCAAAGGTGCTCGACCCGCAAGGCCGCCCTTGACAGGTTAAAGATTGTGTCTGCGTTGTAGTGGGCGAGCAGGTGGGGCTGCTGGTGCTGGCGATGAGGGTGCCCGTCCGGGTTTGGGTAAAGGTTTTGGTTGTGCCGCAGGCGATCTGGTTGATGACCTCATCGCAACTGGCCGGTGACCAAGGGCCCCAGTTGTAGTTGCAAATCTTCGGGCAAGTAACCGTTTGGGTTTCTATAGTAGTGGTGGTTCCGCAGCTCGACGTGCAGGTCTTGGTGCGGGTTTGGGTCACTTGCAGGCCGCCGTTGGCCACCGTACACTGAGGAGTCCAGCCTGTGTAGGTGCAGGTAGCCCCCGGAGGCTGGCAGGTGATGGTTTGGGATTCGGTTTCGGTGAAGGGGCTCTGGCTGGTACAGAGCGGCGTTACCGTGCGGCTGCGGGTTTGGGTAATGGTGGTTTTGTTGCACTGCTGGGTTGGGGTACAGTCGGGCGACCAATTCGACCAGGGCCCATAGTTAAATTGAGGATTGCAGGTGAACTGGCGAGTCATCGGCGTCGGCGGAGTGCCAGGGCAACCGGCAGGCAAGGTGGCCGTTTTGGTTTGGGTAATGGTGGTGGCCACACAGATGTCGGTTTTACATGCAGGAGTCCAGTCTGTCCAGATGGGATCGCAGTTGAGGGGGGTTGCGCAGTACTTCTGGTTGGGTGCTAAAGGCTTCAGCGGATCCGGCTGGCAAGGTTGGTTTACCCCCTTCAACGGCTTCAGGTACTGCAGGTCGTAGTCTTCCAACTCGCTGCCATCGCGGGTGGCAAAGCGCAGGGAGGCACCGCCGGTATTTTCGTAAGTTTGGATCTCCACCAAGTAGGGCGAGGGCTGGGATGGATCCGCGCACTCCAGCTCTAATCGCAGGGTGACCAGGTTACCGCCGCTATCCTGCCAGGCTTCGGCACCCGCAGCATTGGGCCCTAGGCTGAGCGGAGTTCCGTTCCAGGCTCCATTGTTGACAAAAGTGGCACTGGAGCCGTCCCGCCGTCGAATGATCAGCCGCACGCCGTCGTCGCCGTTGAGAATGCGGTAGCTCTGCAGGCCCGACCAACGGGGATACAGCTCCCCTACCCAGCGCACCACGAAAAAGTCGTTGCCGTTGTTGTTGCCATTTGGCCCGCCCCCACTTCTACGCCGCCAGCAGGAGCGCTGGAAGTTGAAGTGACTTGGAAAGTTGAGGTCATCCGCGTCGATGGGCAGGTTCGGCAGGCTGTTGTTGCCATCGGGCTCCCCACAACTGGGCATCCAGAACCAATCGCCGCGATCCCGCCGATCGGGGCTGCCAGGCGGTAGTGACAAACGGCAGAGGGGCTGCAGGATGTCAGACAAAGAAGAGCCGTTGCAGCTGGGGGGATTGTTGTACAGCCGCCGTTTGAAAGGCGAGCGAGAGTCCAGCGATGTGCTAGTGCCAAAAAAGTACTGGAAGCCTCCCCAAGAGGGGAAACCGCTACCGCTGCGGGCAAAGGGGGCTAGGTTGCTCGGATTATTGATGGCATCTCGCACACAGGCCCAGCGTTGATCGTTGGTGCCACTTGGATTACAGGTAGGCGCACTGGTGGTATAGCCATTGTTGTACTGACCAATGGCGTCAGGTACTCCTTGCGCCGGGAACACCGGATCCGGCCAGCGCACCGCCCGCAGGTAGGGCAGGTTGGCATCTTGAGCGTCTGAAGGCAGGGGGCCTACTACCTGGTCAATACGGTTGGTGGCAAACCCTGTGTTGCGGTTGTACCGGTTCTGCGGGTTGCTCAGCCAGCCGTTGTAGTACTCGGCCAATAGGCCACCGCCTCCTTCAGGCTCGGGGCAAGGCCCAAGTGGAGCCACCAGCAGCCAGCGGGAGGTATCCAGCACCGGGTTGCCCAAAGCGGAGATGCGCACCCCAAAGTTGGCATAGCCCGTATCGGGTGCCCGCAAGAGCCGCACTTCGGGCACGCCCAGCCCTGCGGTTCGGTCAGCTTGACCGGAGCTGGCATCGGTACTGTTGCGGCGGGCAAAGATGGTGTCGCGGGCAAACACATCCGGCCAACCCGGTTGGTTGGTATTGTCACCCAGGTTCTGGGCCCCGTTGGTGTTGTCAAAGCGCAGAACCCCAGCACCATCTCTGTTGGGATCCGGAGCCGGCCAGTTGTTGCCTCGGATCACCAGCGCTTGGTTGAGGAAAGAAGTGTTGGCTCCTAGGTTTGGCCCGCTGCAGCCGTAGTGTTCGTTGCGGCGAGGAGCCGAGGCTCGTTGTGGGCTGCCCTGGTAGTTCCGGTCAGCCACAAAGCTGCTGCCGCCGCCGTTGAGCGTAGCATCCTGCACAAAGCCGTCGTCGATGCTGCCGTCGCAGAAATCGGCAGAGAGGATGTTCACCGAGTCGCCCAACACGTCGCTAGGCCGCCAGAGATCCTGCGCCGCCCGGGCAAAGCGCCGGTCTTCATTGGATCGCAGCCGCCCGTAGAAGTTGCTGTAGAGGCCGTCTGCTCCGAAATTGAGGAGAGTTGTGAACTCCTCCAGCCGCTGCCCGTTCCTCGTCCGGTGCAGGTTAAAGTCCCCCTGGATATAGACGGGGTTATCGGAAACGAAGGAGAGGCCAAAAATCGCGTCATCAGGGTTGAACCCGCCGCGGGCCAGCACCGCCCCGTTGCGCAGCCGGAAGCCGTAGGGCCGCCGATCCGGATCCGCGTAGTAGTCCACCGGCTTAGGGCTAAGTCCGGCATCGGAAACAGGGGGATCCCAGACCGTTTGGCCATTGGCCGTGCCTCGATTCGGCTGACCGGCGTTCATAACGCCAGCGCTGCCCAAAGTGCCGCGGGCGTTTGCGTTGCGCCATCTGGTTAGGTAGCCATTAAAAGTGTCCAAGGGTGGGCGGGCAATGGCATCTTCCCGCACGGCATCTTCCCGGAAGGCGTAGAAAATCCCCCCTTCTCGGTTCTCGCCAATGCCGGCAGGCAGCCAGGTATCCCCGTTGATCAGCCCCCTGTTCTGACCTTGGACATTGTTGGTCAGTAGCGCCAGGTCAATGTTCAGCGCCCGCACCGCCATCGCCTCGCGGCCATCGTAGAAGACAGAATCCTTGAAGGGCACGCGATGGCACTGGTTGCCAATCCGAATTAGCTCAAATTGGTTGCTGTTGGGGCCGGCAGCGGTGCAATTGGCCGGTGCATGGGGCAAAGCCCAGTTGCCAATTCCGGAGCGGGGCTGCAGAGCAACCGCGTTTAAGTCGGTTACAGCCTCATAGGTAACCGTCGGAAGGAAAGAGTAAGCGCTGCGCCGCTCGCTCTCCAGAGAATCCGACTCGGTGACACGGGTTGTCGGGAAGATGTAGCGCAGTGGCAGGTAGAACCGGTTGGCTGCCTCTCGGTTCCCGGCACGGCTGGCTTGAATGTCGTTCCAGAGGCTGCCGAGAACTGGGGACGAGCTCCCAGATCCAGAGCTGGTGCCACCAGAACCACCGCCCCCGATGCTGCTACTGCCGCCACCTTGCTGACGGGCAGCCTCCTCGATGCGCAGAATGTTGTCGGCCAGCATGCCCAACATGCAGCCTGCCGTTTGCAGCGTGGTCTGGTCGGCTAGGCTCAGTTGGCTAACGGGGGTACCTCGGTTAACGGTATCGATCACCCGCCGCAGCTCTGAGAAGTTGCCAAAGGCAGTGATAAACGGATCCGGGTGAATGCGGCCCGCTTCTTGCCTGGGTGGATAGGCCCCGTCAGGATCGCCGGCAAAATTGGCCAGGTTGGTGAGCGCTGTCCACAAAGGAGTGCCAGGCCGCAGTTGCCCCCGCATCGGCTCGGGGTCATACTCCCAAACGTTGGTGCCCTCTCCAGTAAAGAAGTTGATGCCCAGTTGGGTGCGCTGGTCGCCGGTAGGGAACGTGGAAGCCCGCTGCAAGCTCCAAGGAGTGCCGGGGTGGGCCACCGTGGCCAGGCAAGCAATGGGGAAGCGCCCATCTCGGTGGCTGTAGTGGTAAACGGCAGTGGCCTGCACCGCCGCTGGGTTATCTCTCAGGGTCAGCCGTTGCCGCGCCTCGTTGCTGATGAAAATGGCCTGCAACTTGGTGGGATCGTTGGGATCCCCAGACGGCACCAGAGGCAAAGGCAAAGAATCGGTGCGGGTCAGCTCCAGCCGCTGCCCGACAATTACCCGCAAGCCCTCCACGCGGGCCCGCCGCTCCCAGTAGCCATCCAAGCCCACCTCGGAAAGGGCGCCTGGGGGTGGGTTGTCCTCGGTCAAAGACTCATTCTGGTTGTTCCTGGCATCAGCAGGAATCGGGCTACCGGCACCGACACCAAACCTCTGAGCAAAGGTGTCCACATCGCAGCCCCTCTGCGGGTCAGGAGTTACAGGCGGACGGTCATAGCTGGCCTTGGGGCCAAAGCGGTTGTCGGCCCGATAGACATCGTCTACATAGGGAGGGCAGACCTGGTCGGCACCAGCCTGAAAACCGCCCGCCTTAATCCGTCCGGGGTTGGGATCGCGCTTAGCGTTGAGGGGAGAAGCCGCCCATCCCGATGCATCTTGGGCATAGGATCCCCGGGTGCGAATGCGACCGAAAAGGTGGAGCTCCAACGGATCCAAAGCCACATTTTCTGGCTCTACCTGGTTTTGCACCGAGTCAAAATTTAAGTTGTTCAACCGAGCCAGCACCTCTGGCGCTGCGTCTTGCCGGCCAGAGTGAACATCGAAAATCAGGGTATCGCTCACCTGCTGGCCGGCATAGCCAATAGCCCCAGCCACCAGCTCTCCAAAGGCAGTGATTTCGGAGTTGTCGGGGGGCATGTAGAAGCAGGATTGCTCCGAGCTGATGGTGAAAGCCCGGAACAAGTTGTTGGGGGCATAGCGGAAGAAAAGGCTGCCGCCGGCGTAGATGGCGCCGTTCCAGTTGTAGCCGGGGGTGAAGAAAAACTCTAGGTCGCCGCGGCTGAAGGCCCCCCACTTGTTCAGCAGATCCCGCTTCCGATCCTGCTGGAATTGCAAAGCCGAAACGGCGCGGGTGGTGGAGTCGGCCCCCTCAAGCGGCAAGGTAACGGCAAAGACCTGAAAGGGCTTGTACAGCGCCGTGCCCACCTGGAACCAGTCCCCCACGTTGGGGTTAATCGTCTGCTGAGCGGGGTTATCGGTACAAGGGCCCAGAGCGGAGCCCTGTAGGGGGCCACTGCGGATCATCAGGCGCCGCGCCCGCTCCGTATCCGTTAGCTGGCTATCCTCAAAGCCGGCGCCAGCAGCCCGACGGGTGTTAAGGATGGTATAGGCGGTTACGGAGTCGTTGACGCCGTTGTTGTCGGTGTCCGCCAAAAACCACCAGGCTGGCGCCCGCACTTGCTGAATGTTGCTTCCGATCACAAACTGAGTTTCATCGGGGAGGATGTAGGGATTATTCTCATCCCTAGGGATTAGTTCTTCCTCCCCGTCATTAATCAAGGCTGCGACAAGCTGCGCATCGGTGGGGGTACCGGCGGGAAGGCGAGGATCCCGTACCAGATATTCGATCTTGGCCCGTGCCCGGTCGATGGCGGCGTTCAGTTGCCGGCTAACCGTCTGCCCCGCCCGTTCCACCTGGGTTTGGATGTTGCGCTGGGTGGAGCGGGTCAGCAGGCCTACCGTCACCAAGCTCAAGACCAGCACGATCAAGATAGCGACCGGCAGGACGAAACCGCGCTCTCGCATCTGGCGCCGCTTCACCTCTACCTTCAAGGAGCTGAGCAGGCGCAAGACAAGTTTGAGCAGCAGCGGGGAAGGAGCAGACATGGCCGTATCTCAGATAACGCAGGTGAGAAGGGGCACTTGGGCAGATGCCAAGATAGCAACAGTATGCAAGGGATCCGGAGTTTCGGACATCCCCACCGCTGGGGGGAGCTGCCAGCCCCCTCTCTGCAAGATTCTTAAGAATCCTCAATATCCTTTCACAAAATCCCCAGTTGTTGCGCCTTGAGGAGGGCGGTGACACGGTCGCTAGCATCCAGCTTGCGGTAGACGGTGCTGGCATATTCTTTGACGGTTTCGATGCTTAGGCCCAGACGGCGGGCAATCTGTTTGTTGGCCAAGCCCTCGCTCATCAGTTGCAGCACACACAGCTCGCGGGGGGTGAGCTTGGGCAGCTCCTGTCGGGCAGGCAGCCAGTCTCGTTCGGGGTTGGACAAAATCTGACGGATGACGCGGGCCAATTCCGCCGGGTCGGTCTCTTTGGAAAGGTAGCCTTTGGCCCCGGCGCGGCGGGCTGCCTCAATCAGACCCGGCTCCTGAAAGGTGGTCATCATCACCACCACCACCGGCAGGCCCAGCTCGGTGATTTGCTGGCAGGCGGCGATCCCATCCCCATCCGGCATGCGCACATCCAAAATGGCTACATCGACGGCACAACTGCGACAATGGTGGACGGCCTGGGATCCCGTCTCCGCCTCCGCCACCACCTCAAATCCTTGCGCCTGCAGGGCAAACTTTAGCCCCAACCGAAAGAGGGGATGATCGTCGGCAATGAGAATGCGGACAGGAGAACTCATGGCAGGGGATCCCAGCCGAGGGGGTGCTGGTTTTAATCTGCCCAAGGGGGGATCCCAAATAAAGCGCCCTCACCCCCAGCCCCTCTCCCTTGGGGAGAGGGGGGTTATGGCTTCACCAAGACCATGCCGCGGGCCTGGGGGTCAAAGGTGGGATCCAGCCGGGTTTGGGCATTGTACAGGGCGCCGGTCAGATCCGCCCCCTCCAGAAAAGCGCCTCGCAGGTCGGCCCCCCGCAGATCGGCATTGTGTAACTTGGCCCCTGTGAGGTCGGCGCCGGTGAGGATGGCTCGACGCAAGTCGGCCCCGCTTAAGTTGGCCACCTGCAGATTGGCACCCGTCAGATCTGTCTGCTGCAGGTTGGCCTGCGCCAGATCGGCTTCCCACAAGAAAGCCCCTGCCTGAGCTGAGCCACTCAGATTGGCCCCTCTCAAATCGGCCAGATTGAGGATTGCTTGGGAGAGGTCGGCAGCTTGGAGATTGGCCTGTCTGAGGATCGCTTCTTTTAGGTTGGCCCCACTGAGGTCAGCTCCCGGCAGTTCTGCCCCCGTTAGGTTGCAGGCGGGGCAATCTTTGCTGGGAAAAACAATTTGGGAGCGGCCCAGTTGGGCATCCAACTCCAGTTGGGCAAAGGCCGCAGCCGTCGGGATCCCCAGCGCCAACAGCGCTCCCGACCAGAGGCGACTTCCCCTCATCAAGGGCTTTACAGGTTGGAGCCGTGCCCATCCCATGGTTTTCACCGGGATCCCCTCCTACTGCTGATGGTAGCCGCTCTGGCCCATTTCCCCAGGGATCCCCCATATCTTGAGGAGCGCCACTAGCTCTGTTGCGGCTGGCAGTGGGGGCAAAAGTGGGCCGACCGACCTGCCAGCTTCATCCGCTGAATTGGGGTGCCACAGAGGCGACAGGGATCCCCTTCCCGACCGTACACCCACGCTTGCCCTTGATAGTTGCCGTTGAGCCCACGCAGATCCCGGTAATCCCGCAAGGTGGTGCCCCGCTGCTCCAGCCCGGCCCGTAACACCTCGATCAAAGCTTCTCGCAGGCGTGCCTTGGCCACATCCGAAAGCTGAACTGCTGGCGTCAAAGGGTGAATGCCGCTCAGAAACAGGGCTTCGTCGGCGTAAATGTTGCCCACCCCGGCTACCAGCGATTGATCCAGCAGCGCGGTTTTAATAAGACGGCGGCTCTTCTGCAGGGCAGCCTGGAAATAGGCCTCAGAAAAAGCTGGCGAAAAGGGCTCCGGCCCCAAAGTCTGCAGGGTGGGGATCACCGCCTCCAGCTCAACACCGGCAGGCACCAGCCACATCTGGCCAAAGGTGCGCTGATCCACAAAGCGCAAGTCCCACCCTTCCTCGAAGGCCAAACGAACACGAGTGTGAGCTGATAAAGGGGTGGATCCCTGCACCCAGAGCAACTGCCCGGTCATGCGCAGATGCACGCCCAGAACAGCTCTCGAATCCAGGGATCCCAGGAGATACTTTCCTCGCCGCTGCCACTGGGTAAAACGGGTGCCAATCAAGCTCCGCCCAAACATCTCCCCTGCAGGGTAGGCAATGGTGCGGGCCAGGAGCACCTCCACCCCAAGTATCCGCGGCCCCAAGGTGAGGCGTTGCAAATCTTGCCGAACTGTTTCAACTTCCGGCAGTTCAGGCACAGAACGACTTGCTCAAGAACACAGTCCCCGGCATCAGAACTTTGGCTTAGCTGGCCGCAGCTTTGGCCTTGGCTTTGGGAGCTTCCAACACTTCCAGTTCATCTTCGCGGAAGTTGTTGGTGTTGATGTTGTAGTAGTTGATCTTGTCAAAGCGGACGATCACCGGGTAGAGAATGCCGCTGGTATCCACCGCCGCAACCGTTCCCACATCCCGGTACCAGTAGGATTCTTTCCGCAGCACACGGACTTTGGCACCACGCTGAATTGCCATGAGGGTTATCTCCATTGACCTGAACTCAGATTACCCTAGTCCGTGAGAAGGCTGCGATTTCCGAATTTTTGTAACAGGGATCCGCTTTTGTCTGGCTGGGTTTTCGGGGCCAACAGCAGATGAACCGTCGCACCTGTGGAGCCTGGCTGTTGGGTTCTGCTTTGACCTGGGGCTTGCAGGGGAAATCTGCAGGGCTGCCCCATCCGCGCGATTTTGCCGCCGTCCTCAACCTGAACACCGGTCGTTTAACAAGGGTTTGGCAGCCGGAGCAGGCTTCCAGAATCAGGGCCAGCCCTGGCTCAACCGTCAAATGCGCCGTTGCCGCCGCTGCTCTGCAGACTGGGATCAGCTCTGGGGAGCGCTTGATCCACTGTCCGGGTTGGTGGGATCCGCCGCCGCAACTGGGGTTGGGCCGCCTACCCTGCTGGGATCCCCGTGGCCATGGGGCTTTGAACTTGCGCCAGGCCCTGGCCCACTCTTGCAACGTGCATTTTTACCAGTTGGGCTGGGAGCTGGGGGCCGATACCCTGGTGGAGTGGCTGCGGCGCTTCGGCCTAGGGAGTGTGCAGAATACGGCTCCGGCTCCGCTCTTGGCGACCGGTCTGGCTGGGCCGGTAGATCCCTGGGAGCTGTTGGTTTATGGGGGCGTGATTGCCCGCCGCGGTGTTCCCCTTTCTGGCGAGGTCTCTCTGCCCGCTTTCTCTTTACCGGAGTGGATTTGGGAGGCTCTCCATGCCGGCATGAGCTTGGCGACAACAGCAGGCACCTGTCGCGGCATTGCCCCGGAAGGGATCCCAGTGGCAGCCAAGTCTGGCACCATCCTCAATCCTCAACGACGAGGACGACCAATTCTCTGGGCAGAAGATTTTCAAGCCTGGTTGCTGGCCTTTTGGCCCCTGCCGGATCCCAACTGGACGCTGGTGCTGCACCTGCATCAGGGCAAAGCCTATGAGGCGGCCATTCCCCTGGCGCGGCAGATCATCGCCGCCATCGGCAGCGGGTGACCACCTTGCTTGCGATCATGAAGAAATGCAAACTATACTGAAGGTCAAGTGCCGTTCTCGTTTTCGTTCTTTACGGATCCCACTCCCTGTCGTTCCCATTTACCCTGGAGGTTCTCATGTCTAATCCCAATTTGTCTGAGCCCAAGTTTGGCTTTAACGAGTATGCCGAGCGCCTCAACGGTCGGGCTGCCATGATTGGCTTTGTGTTGGCCATTGTCATTGAAGCGGTGACGGGCCAAGGCGTTGCTTCCTGGCTGGGCCTGATCTAAGAGACCTCAACTTACCGCCTTTTGGCTTTTCCTTGGGTCTGCTGGCTTGCAGGCCCTTTATTGTATTGAGCAGGAAGCGTAAACTACCCGACACCCGCGCTATGCGCAGGGTGCGGGCTTTATCCCAATCCCTAGCGGCCCCAGAGGACAGCTAAGTTTCGGAATTTCAGGCGAGTTTACAGTCGCCCCAAGG
>NZ_JBSSCS010000049.1:0-18746 GCF_054060015.1 Thermostichus sp. MS-CIW-25 | reverse complement strand
TATGACCTAGATAAGTGGCGTGGGGCAGGAATGCCTAACCGTGAGGTTAGGAAGCCCGCGCTGTACCCGTAGGGTCAGCGTCGGGAGGATGTCACGTCCACAACCATCCACGACAAAGCCATCAACAGATGGAGTTACCACAAACTGGGGAACGCTGGGATCCCTACCTTGCTGCCGTAGCTGCTCGCTTCAATCGGGAGCTGGAAATTCAACTGGGTCGGCCAGGTTGGCAACTTCCCCCAGACCTGGAGCAACTGCCTTTTTGGCAAGCCCAGCAGCGGGATCACCTGCAAGAACGCCTCGGGATCCCCTTTTGGCAACTGCGTGCCCCCAAAAAACGGGAAGCCTGTTTGGATTTGGGCTGTGGGGTAAGCTTCCTGACCTATCCCTGGAACGATTGGCAAGCCTACTTTTACGGCCATGAGCTGAGCGGTGAGATTGTGCGCTTTATTCGCTCGCGGGCACCCCAGCTTAACTCCAAGCTGTTCAAGTCAATGCAACAGGGATCCGCCCACCATTTGGAAAACTACGAGTCGGAGCAATTTGATCTGGCCATTGCCACCGGATTTTTGTACTACTACCCGATTGAGTACTTCGACGCGGTTTGGGCAGAGTTGATGCGAGTGTTGCGACCGGCTGCACCTGTGATTATTGAAGTGGTCAATCCCGACTCGGTGTGGGCGGAACAATGGGGCCTCATCGAGCTATTCAAAGGCACCGAACCGATTTTCACCCCCCTAACGGAGTGGGAGCGGCGCATCGCAGCCTTGGGGGGCAAAATTCAGAAACAGGCCAGTGGCGAACTGTTCACCACCTATTGGATTCAGCGCAGACCGTGATCTGCTCACAACCGGGAAAGTATCGGAGCATTCGGAGTAGTGGGGTAACCTTTAAGGCTGGGTACTAAGATTAAAAATAAAATTAAGATAAAGATTAAGATTAAGAAGTGTGATCCCGGACAAGGGATCCACCGCCATCCATGCAAGCCTCCTCTCCCACCTTCCTCTTGGTTGATGGCTACAACATCATCGGAGCTTGGCCCACCCTGAGCCAGTTAGCGCGTCGCTCCCTGATGGAATTGGCCCGTCTGCGCTTGGTGGAATCTTTGGCCAACTATGTGGCCTTCCGGGGCTACCAGGCGACCGTGGTGTACGATGCCTACGCCCAACCCACTCCAGCCCGGCAAGAGCGCTCCCCTTCGGGTATCGAGATCCTGTATACCTCCTATGGCGAGACCGCCGACAGTTGTATTGAACGGCTGTGTGCCCAGTTGCAGAGGGATGGGTGTCGGGTACGGGTGGCTACCTCCGATCGTGTCCAGCAGTTGGTGATTGGCGGCTACAACGCCGAATGGGTCTCGGCAGAACAACTGTGGGATGAAGTGCAGCAGGCCCAGCAGCAGATCCGGCGCGTCCAACCAAAACGGCTATCGAGCAAGCGGGGCATTGATGCCTACTTGGATGCAGATACCCTCTCACGCCTAAACCGCTGGCGGCTGTCCGGCCAAGATCCCATGCGCTAAATGCCATCGTAGGGAACGGTGGGAGCTCCATACCAAAGATGCTCTTCATCTGGCGAGGCAGTGGGCAACTGCTCCTGTGAAGGATCCGCCGGAGCCAGCTCCCGCTCATCCACCAACACCAGCACCCGCACAACTCGATTTTTGGGCAATTGCTCCTGCGCCCGCATGGGCAAAATCAGTTGACCTTGGCTGTCGGTACGAGCCCAGAACTCATGTGCTTTCATGCTGTTTCCCAAAATCATGAGCCAATGAAGGGATCCCCAGGCCGGATCTTAGTGAGGATGATGAATGACCCCAGAAAGCTCCATCTGTTCTTCGTATTCAGATGAGTCGGAGAGGCTGGCCCAGCTTTATAGTTATTTTGATTCAAACTAGGACACTCTAGGACACTGCGTCAGGGTTGTGGAGCAATAGCGTTGCGGAGCAATAATGCGCGGGGCTAGAGGGCTTGTCTCAGCAGCCCAGGCATCTCACCTAACCTGAAACGGCCATAAGCTCCCACAGCATCTCGGATAAGCTTGCCTCAACAAATCTCAAAAGCCGCTGGCAGGTAATCAACCAAAGCGTAGCTTACCCCTTCCCTGGAGGCCCGACGTTCTATCAGCGCAACATCAAAACGGCAGGACAACTCGGAGAGGTGGGGATGCTGGCTCAAGAAGGCCTGGGCAGCCCGGATCAAGCGTCGCTGCTTGGGGATCCCAACCGCCAAAAGCCCGCCTCGATCCCAGCTACCGGGGCTACGGGTTTTCACCTCTACGAAAATCAGCACATCAGCTTTGTGGGCAACCAGATCCAGCTCGCCCCAAGGGCAGCGCCACCGCTGGGCCAGGATCTGCCAGCCCTGCTGACAGAGATATTGCCGCACCCAGCCCTCGCCGACGTTGCCTGTATTCTGGAGGGAAGCCCTTCTGGGCAAGGGATCCATAAAAAAATCACCAGCGCCCGGCTCTAATGAGCAGATCCATTGCCGTGATACTTGTCGGTGTCGTAAAAGCCGTTGCGGGTGCCGAAGTAGAAACTTGCCAGAGAGAGGACAAGAGCAACCCCCACCAAGACTAACTTTGCATCCACGTGGTTTTCCCCTGATTTTCTCCTCAACCGTGATCATAATAGCCTGCCGCTCCTTCACAATCCTCTGGTAAGCGATGCGCGGCACTGATATCGGCCAAGGCACAGCAAGTCTTGGGGGATCCCATTGGAGAGCTTTTCTTGAATGCTTGAATGAATGACTCCCACTGGGAGCTCAGCATGCTACCATTCAGATGGAAAGGGAGTAGTCAGGCGGCTTACCGCCCTCTGCATCGACATACTGGCTAAAAACAGCCCGGTGCAAGAGACAAAGCAAGCCCGGCAGGCTGCTTTGGTGACGAGACTTTCACTGAGTTCACGCGGAGGTGAGCTTGGTGAGTCCGTCTGACTTTCCCAGCCTTCACCTCTAGGTGTGAACCGATTCCACACACAAGAGAGGTTGGAGGCTAGACGATGTGGGCTGGTTTTGCGTCAAGTTTGCTGTTGGTTACGGTAGCAGAGTTTGGGGATAAAACCTTTTTTACCCCCCTGATTCTGGCTATGCGACACCCGCGCCGCTGGGTTTTCTTGGGAACATGGCTGGCTTTGGCCGTGATGACCTTGCTGGCGGTGGTGGCCGGGAAGGTGCTTTTCAAGCTGCTGCCACCCCTGGGCGTGCGAGTGTTATCGGCTGGGGTTTTTGCGGCTTTTGGGCTGAGAATGCTCTGGCAAGCTTACAAGATGACTCCCCAGCAGGAAAAAGAAGAAGAGGAAGAAGCCCTCAGGCTGGTGGAGCAGGCAGAAGAAAAAGGGGCGGGCCGCGGCGGTGCTTGGGCTGTGGTGTGGGAAGCCTTTAGCTTGACGGCCTTGGCCGAGTTCGGGGATAAAACCCAGATTGCCACCGTCTCCTTGGCGGCTACCCACCCGGGATTGAGTGTATGGGCAGGGGCTACCCTTGGCCATGGACTGATGGTGGGGCTGGCGGTGGTGGGAGGTCGTTTTTTAGCAGCTCACATCTCTGAACGCGCCGTGCATTGGGTGGGGGGCGGCTTATTTCTGGTGTTTGCGTTGCTGACCGGTTGGGAGTTGGCAGGATGAGGGATCAGCTAGAAATCGCAGGAGCCCCGCACTGTACCCGTAGGGTCAGTGTCGGGAGGAATGCGGAAGTTATGATAGAACCATGACCCAAGTCCTGACCGTCTCCTGCAAGCTCAAGGTGTCCCAGTCGCAAGCCGCAAAGTTGGATGCGACAATGGATGCCTTTGTGCAGGCGTTGAACTGGGTCAACCAAAACACACCAGAAAAAGTAGTCAACGCAGTCAAACTCCAGTCCCTTTGCTATTACCAGATTCGCGCTCGGTTTGGCTTGTCCAGTAACTTGGCAAGGACTACGTCCCGCTTACGCGACCAGCAGGTCTGCAGACGGCTGGCCGGTGCCCGTAAAGTTGCCCGACAGAAAAACCGCCCCGTCAAAGCGTTCAAGAGAGGCTTTGCGACCTACGATGCCCGTATCTTTTCGTTCCGCGAGAAAGACTGGACGGTGTCGCTGACCACCGTTGGGGGTCGAGAGCGCTTTGAGCTGGCGATTGGCCGTTACCAGAGAGAACAGTTGGCAGGCTCCAATCCCAAATCTGCCACTCTGGTCAAGCGCAAAGACGGTTCCTACTCCATTCAAATCTGTGTGGAAGCGGAGCCATCCCCACCGCAACGCACGGATAGAGTGCTGGGGGTGGATTTGGGCAGGACGGATATTGCTCATACAAAGGACTCCGTCCCGCTTGCGCGAACGGAAGGAGATAACTGGAATGGACAGCAGTTGAACAAAGTCCGAGACCATCACTTGCGGTTGAGGGCGGTACTTCAACGCAAAGCCAGTAAGGGCACCCGCAGTTCGCGGCGCAGATGCAGAGAACTGTTGCAACGGCTGTCTGGCAAGGAGAGACGCTTTCAGGCGTGGGTCAATCATCGCATCTCCAAAGCTATTGTCTCTAGGGCAAAGGCGACAAACAGCGCTATTGCTCTGGAAGACTTGACAGGGATCCGGAAAAGAGTCAATCAACAGCCACGCAGCAAGACAGAGCGTAGGCGGGCAAATAGTTGGGCGTTTTATCAACTCCGTCAATTTTTGGAGTACAAGGCTCTGCGTGGGGGGGTTGCTCTGATTCTTGTTCCGCCTGCCTACACGTCGCAGACCTGCCACCGGTGTTTGCACATTCATCCCGACCCTGCGCAATCCTATCGCAGTGGAAAGAAGTTTAAGTGTGGGCACTGTGGATGGGAAGGGGATGCGGATTTGAATGGTGCGAATGTGATTGCGCTTTTGGGGGCTGCTGTAAACCAGCCTAGAGGTTCGGGCCTGTTTTGTTCTCTGGTAGGGCAGAGCAGGCTCAGGGCTACTGAAAGCCCGCTCCGTACCGCTTAGCGGTCGGAGTCGGGTAGTTTACCCAAATTCCTGTTCGATGATCCGCCATCGGGCAGTGATCACGCCTGGCTCTAGGCTGAGGCGGCTGACGACAAGTTCTAGGGCCTGGTCATCGCGAGTCTGGGTGACTAGCTCTGCTTCGACTTTGACCAGATCGGGCTTGTCCTCCAGGTCTTCGCTGTAGAGGGCGCGCAGTTTGAGATGGGTGGGAGCTATACCCTGCAGGAGCAAGGCGCGGATGTGGGCCTCTGCTTGGCTTTTGCAGACAAATGAACACTCATAGACCAGTTCCAGTTCTGTGCCTTTCAAAGGCTGCTGGTTGATGCGGTAGCCCAGTGGACGCAGCACAACGTTGGAGATCAACACAGCTCCGGCCCCAATGGCAGCTTGGGGAATGTACCCCGATCCGGCAAAGGCTCCCACCGCGGCTGCACACCAGATGGTGGCGGCGGTGTTCAGGCCACGGACGCTGGCTCCTTCCTTGAGGATCACGCCACCGGCCAAAAAGCCAATCCCCGATACCACTTGGGCCGCAATACGGGTCGGGCTGCTTTCATCAGGGGTGAGAACCGAGAGCATGACAAACAAAGCTGCACCCGTGGCCACCAGGGTATTGGTGCGCAAGCCGGCCATGCGCTGCCGCCACTGTCGCTCCAGGCCAATGAGGGATCCCAGGACAAAGGCAACGGCCAAACGCAAGGTGAAGTCAATCCAGGTCATGCTCCGGTTCTCGTGAAAGGATAAAGTTTAGCCATCCTCATCTGGGATCCCAAGGGCAGTGGCTTCCTGTTGCAAGGTTTGCCAGAGGGCTTCCAGTTGAGCAAAGGCGGATTCTGGGGCCAGCTTACCACCTGTTTCTAAAGCACAGGTTATGCCCACCCGATAGGCATACTGCTGCAGCCGTGACCGAAATTGAGCAGCAGCCAAGGGAGATAGAACTTTCAAGGTCATGGCACACCTCCTAAATGTTTGCTGTAACCCTTCGTTGGTCAAAGGACACCTCGTAAAAGTGCTCTGCGCCGCCGTCGCGATGGCCTTGTGGCGAGACTCTGAAAGGCTGATTTCTCAAGAAGGGCTGGATTATTCGTTCCTGGAACGCGCTTTGCCGGTGAGGTGCCCCCTGGATCCAGCGCCGGCGCAGCCCTAGAACTCCACTTCAACCCCGACTAGCCAAGCCACCAGGGTGAAATACACCCAGAGGCCGGTGAAGTCTTTAATGGTGGTGATAAAAGGATCCGCTCCCGGAGCGTGGTCAAAGCCCAGCTTTAACATCACCCAGGGCAAAATGGCGCCCAAGATAGCCCCCAAAGTGAGGACAATGGCCAGAGCCAAGCCCACCGCTAGACCCAATTGTGGGATCCCATTCGGTGCCCCCTGCCAGAAGTAGGCAATCACCCCAGCCGCAACTCCTAGGATCCCGCCAATAATGGCGCCGATGCTGGCTTCCCGCAGCAAATAGGGGAGAAACTGCCGCACGTTGATGTGGCCCCAAGCCAAGCCACGGGCAAAGATGGTCGTAGATTGGGTGCCGACATTACCGCCCATATCCATGACCAAGGGGATGAAAATAGCCGCTGCCGTCACCGCCTCCAACACTTCCTCAAAGGTTTGGATCACTCCCCCCACCACCATGCCGCCAATCAAGGTGATGATTAAAAACGTGATGCGCAGGCGGACGGCATACCAACGGGAGCCTTTAACCAGGCGCTCGCTCCAAACCTTGTCTCGGCTGAGCAAGTTGCCCACCCCTGCTTGGGCCAGAGCGGCGTCGGTGGCTTCTTCTTCCACCAAGTTGATGACATCTTCAAAGGTGATATCTCCCACCAAGCGCCCTTCCGTATCCACCACCGGAATGGCCGGCAAGCCGGAATCTTTGAGCAAACGGGCTGCCTGGAGATCCCGGTCGGTAACCCGAGCAAAAATATCCGATCCCTCAATCAGCTCCCGAATGGGCAAATCCGGATCTGCTTTCACGAGGCGCACGGTGCGAACCAAACCTTTGTAGAACCGCTGATCGTCCACCACAAAAATCACATCCAGCTCATCGTCTCCCAGTTGAGAGTCCCGCACGCTGGCCAGAGCAGCCCCGACGGTGATGGTATCCCGTACCGACAAGTAGCGCAGGTTCATCAGCCGACCGGCACTGCGCTCTGGATAACCCAGCAAGATATTCACTGCTTCCCGAGCTTCTGGGCTGAGGTTGGCAATGAGGCGCTTGGTTACTTTGGCCGGCAACTCCTCAAACAGACGTACCCGCTCATCAGGTGGCAGAGCTTCTATGAGCTGGATCACTTCTGGGCTTTCCATGCTGCGAATGAGATCGGCCTGCTCTTCGGGCCGCAGATACTCAAACACTGCAATGGCTCTGTCTTTTTCCAGCAAGCGAAAAGCCAGTACCCGCTGCCGAGGTGAAATCTCCATCAACTGCTGCACCAGCTCGGCAATGGGAGCGCGGTTGGCCTCTCGCTTGGCGGCTTCCAAGGAAGCAGGGGTTAGGAGATCGCGAAGAACGTTGTGCCGCATGATAAACCTCCGAACGTTGGGGTCAGCCGGGATGAAGAGAACCAGGAGGTCAACAGCCAACCGGTGCTCCGAGGCTCACAGGGAAGCCCTGAAACCCTTGGATGGCCGCGCAGCAAGCCGTAGGTCTAGCGCCAGGCCTCCAAGCCCAGCTTGGATCGCAAGCGCCCAAGCCGATAAGAGGGACTCCAAGGGATCCCCAGGCCTGCGGAAACCTCAAAACCCGCAACGGGAAAGTCAAGGGGAATCCCCTCGGAATTACTCCTGATCTCCCCTTTTCTGAACAGGGCTGCACAAACCCATTGCTCAGGTAAGGCTCTGCTCAGCTCATCTGTTCGTCGCCGACTGAGAGAGCCACCCAAGTCAAAAGCTAGCCGGGAAAACTCTCCCACCCCTTCGCGTTGGCGAAACGGGATCCTCTCAAGCGACGACAGAAGCTGTCAGCGGGGAAAAGGAAGACACCAGTGAGAGCCCAATCTTCAAGAACGTGCTCCTCGAAGACCATCCACTGGTGGCTGGCGCTACAACTACCGGAAGCGTCCATGCTGTTGAACGTTTTCCTCCAAAAAGGTTAACCGAAACAACCCGGACAGCCAGAAGAGGATCTCTTCAGCCCCCTTTAGGCTAGTTGCAGGAGTGGGATCCCGTCAACCCTTTTTCTCCAGCTCATCCGGTGAAAAATTGGTGGGGCAGCTGGAGGGGTAAGATCGGGGTGAGCAGCAATAGCCCCCTTGTGGTTCCTCTCGTCTCGACATTGCCCTCAGCCTGACTCAGCAGAGTCCACACCCCGGTGGCTTGCGACCTTGAGCAACCCACGCCCTTCGCCGCCTCTGTTTTGTTAGTGGTTTTTGTTAGTGGTTTGTTGGTGGCCTTGCTTCAATGAGCTGCGCTTCCCATCTCCTACAGGTGCCGATGTCCTTGAGCTTATGGCCTCTCTTCCCCTCGTTGCCGTGATCTTGGGCACACGGCCCGAAGCCATTAAGCTGGCCCCGGTGATCCAAGCTCTGCGTGCCAGTCCCCATCTGCGCACCGAGCTGATCTTGACCGGACAACACCGGGAAATGGTGGATCAGGTGATGCGGCTATTCGGTCTGCAAGCGGATCGGGATCTGGCGATCATGCGCCCCCGCCAAAGCTTGACAGACATTACCGAAGCCACCTTGCGGGGCCTGGAACTCTACTTTCAAGAGCAACATCCTCAACTGGTTTTGGTGCAGGGAGATACCACCACCGCCTTTGCGGCTGCCTTGGCAGCTTTCTACCACCGCATCCCGGTTGGGCATGTGGAAGCCGGACTGCGCACCGATGATCTCTACAATCCTTTCCCCGAAGAGGCCAATCGCCGCCTGATCTCTCAGTTGGCCAGCCTGCACTTTGCCCCTACCCCCCAAGCCGTTGACAACCTGAAGCGAAGCCACGTGGTGGGATCCATCCATTGCACCGGCAACACTGTCATCGACGCCCTACTGCAAGTGGCCTCCCAAGGGATCCCCTGCCCCATTCCCGGGCTGGACTGGCAGCGCTACCGTGTCCTGTTGGTTACCGTGCACCGGCGGGAAAATTGGGGGGATCCCTTAACTGCCATCGGCAAGGCTCTGCTGCAGATTTTGGCCGAGTTTCCCGATACTGCCCTTCTTTTGCCCCTCCATCCCAACCCCTTGGTGCGGGATCCCCTGCAAGCCCTGTTGGGATCCCATGAGCGGGCCTTTCTCACCGAGCCTCTGGACTATCCCCTCTGGGTGAGTGCCATGCAGCGCTGTACCCTCATCCTCAGCGACTCCGGCGGCATTCAAGAAGAAGCCCCTGCCCTGGGCAAACCGGTGCTGGTGCTGAGGCAGACCACCGAACGTCCTGAAGCGATTGCTGCCGGCACCGCCCGCTTGGTGGGCACCCATCCCGAAGGGATCCTGAAGGCAGCCCGAGAATTGCTCACAGACCCGCAAGCTTATGCCCGCATGGCCCAAGCCCAAAACCCCTTTGGCGATGGCACCGCCGCCCGGCAGATTTGCCACATCATCGAGCGGTGGTTTAATCCGCAAAGCCGCTCTGAAAGACTACGCAACACTGGTCGCTTTAGCGGGACGGAGTCCCTACGAAGCTGAACTTTGCCCAGCATGGAGAGGAGAGAGCAAAGAGAAGAGATTTCTTCCTCTCACTCCTCCCTTCTCACTCCTCGCCCCTCGGTACTCAAAAGGCTGGTTGTGAAGGACTGCACGGCCAAGTTCAGTCAGTTCGAGACCCAGTACGTGCCCCCCGACCAGAGACTTGGAGCTTTTGCCCTTCACATAGCCGATTGCTCCGCCCACCAAAAGCAGTGCCCCCTAGACCAGCAAGGTGATCTGTGCGGTCAGCATGATGGGGAAAACCTTGTCCTCTCCGGGCTTAATCCACAAGGATATCGCGAATCAAGGGCAGGCGAATGCTGATGTAGCGGTTGAGAATCGAAGCATCGACACTGCTGAGGGCCTGTTTTTTTTGACAAGCGCTCAGAAGCAGATTCACCAAGTCATCGTCACGCTTTGTGAGCCAATCTGGCCTGCCAATCTCGCTGACCAAAGACCAAAACTGGCGTACCATTTCAGGAGTCATGGCATCCATTTTGTGGAGATAGGGGCTGAACTGCAAAAGAATGGTCTAGGCCATCGATCTGATTCTAGAAAAAAGACGTCATCCACGAGGACAATATTTCGGCTCCGTCACAACTTAGGATAAGATGTCACGCTTTCCCACAAAGCTCAGCAAGCAGTGCCCCTTCCGGCTTTGTGAGGATCTTAGGAGGGTAAACCGGCAACTCCTGACGTGTATCAACATTCATTAGGCGTTAAAAAACGATGATTCCTGTCAAAATCTCGACATCAGCACCAGAAGATCCGCAAGCCCCCTTATCCAAGCTTCCAGATAGGGAGTAGATGCTAGCGCAAGGTGTACTGTAACCCATAGGCTCCTTCCTCTCCCGGCTTATGGGTGTTGGCCCGCAGGGTGTAGGTGCCGGTGCGGGGCAGAAAGGCAATCATGAGAGCATCGGTTCCACCACCTTGGTCATCATCCCAAGCCATGACTTCTCCACTCGGATCCAGCAGTTGCAAGAAGGCATCCAAATCAGAGCTGGTCATGGAAGCGATCAGGATCTGGCCGGCGCGGGCGGCAATGGGGTATTCGTCCATCCAACTGCCATCCTCGGGGTGCTGAAGGGATCCCTCCTGCAGACGGCCCGATAGGCTTTGCTGCCAATCTATCTGGGTGAGGACATAGGTGAGCCGGTAGTTGCCGGTGGATTCGGGCTCAAAGCTGGTGGCCCGCAAGGTGTAGGTGCCTCCCTCCGGCAGACGCACCGCCAACAGGGCATTCACATCTGGGCCAGAGTCATCGTTAAAGCCGATCACCCGCCCTTGGCCGTCCACCAGCTCCAGGTAAGCATCAAAATCTTCGCTCTCTAGGGCCGCAATTAAAATCTGCCCCGGCTCAGCGGTGATGGGGATCCCATCCCAAAAGCTGCCGTACTGGCGGCTGACTTGATCTCCCACCTCCAGCGCTCCCGTCACGGTTTGGCTGCCTCTCCACAGAGCAGAACGGGTCAGCGCAGATCCCACCGGCAAGCCGCTCTCTCCCACCCGATCCAGCAGCCGACAGCCGCCGGCCAACCCCAATGCCACCAGAGCCAGAGTCAAACGGGATCCCCAACGGCGAGGAGATGCGCAAGAACGATACCAGCTTAACATCGGAAGGGATCCCTAAAGAATGGCAACTGTAGACTGATCCTACCCCCTGATTGATTGAGCGAAAAGTTGGTCAGAGACGACAACTTCTGCCAACTTCGTGCTGAGTTTTGAGGTTGTTGGCTTGCCCCTTCCTTGCTGTTTCAGCCGAGAGCAAACTGTTGGCCTACAGGGTTTCCCAAGCTTGCAAGACGGCTTCTAGGGCCAGCCGCCCATGGTAGAGATGGGTTCCCCCCTGCAAGTAGACGGTGTAGGGATCCCGCATCGGCCCATCGGCAGACAGCTCGGCGCTGCTCCCGGCAATAAAGGTGCCTGCTGCCATCACCACCGGGTCTGCATAACCGGGCATCACCTCCGGAACTGGGGTGAGGTAGGAATCCACAGGAGAACTGTTTTGAATGGCGTGGCAAAAGGCCTGCAGCTTTTGCGGGGATCCCAATTGAATGGCCTGGATGATATCGGTGCGGGGAGTTTGAGGCAGAGGCGAGACCGGGTAGCCCAAATCAGAAAACACCTGCGCCGCCAGATGGGCGATCTTCACCGCTTCGGCCACCATCTGCGGGGCCAAGAACAAGCCTTGAAACAGAAGGCGGTTGAGATCCAAAGTCGCCCCCCCTTCAGAACCAATGCCCGGAGCCGTCAGCCGACAAGCGGCTTGCTCCACCAGCTCTGCCCGCCCGGCCACATAGCCCCCGGCGGGAACAAGGGTGCCCCCCGGATTTTTGATCAGGGATCCGGCAATCAGATCTGCGCCCACATGGGTTGGCTCCTGGGTTTCCACAAATTCGCCGTAGCAATTGTCCACAAAAACGACAACTTCGGGGTTTTGCGCTTTGACCATTTGGATCATCTCGGCAATCTGGGCAATGGAAAAGCTGGGCCGCCAATCGTAGCCACAGGACCGCTGAATGTGAACCAAGCGGGTTTGCGGTCTGAGGGCGGTTTTCAGGGCCTGCCAATCGACAGTTCCCTCCCGCAAATCCAACTGGCGGTAACCGATGCCAAACTCCCGTAGGGATCCCCGCCCGGAACCCCGCAGGCCGATGACCTCCTCAAGGGTGTCGTAGGGGGGGCCGGTAATGCTCAGCAGCTCATCCCCCGGACGCAGCACCCCAAACAAAGCACAGGCGATGGCATGGGTACCAGACACCATCTGCAGCCGCACCACCGCTGCCTCACAGCCCATAATCTGGGCAAACACCCGATCCAAAACCTGCCGCCCCTGGTCGTCGTGGCCATACCCCGACACCCCGGCAAAGTGATGGGATCCCACCCGCTGCTCGCGAAAGGCCCGCAACACCCGCGCCAGGTTCTCTCTGAGGGTCTTCTCCACCGCCTGAAACTGCTCCTGTAGAGCCTCTTCTGCTCTGTCCAAAAGCTCTGCCGCCTTCAACGGGATCCCTCTGCCCACACCGTCTGCCTCACCTTTCGCACACCAAGGCGATTCCGAGAGTAGCATTTTAGCCACCCCCAAAAGAGCTGGTCTTTTCCCCCCAGCTTCCCAATAAGACTGCGCCGGCAGAACGGAGTTCCAACTTCTTATGTAGCTCTCCGAATAGAAACCTTACGGCATGGAACAGCGGACAACAGGCTTGCCAAAGCCAATACCAACAGCGACAATACCCCTCAAATTGAAAGCCCCATATTGATAAAAAGCTTAATTTATGTCAATATCCCTTCATTTTTCCTATCAAGCGCCATCCAATCGAGATTCTGCTAAGCTGTGGAGTAACACCAACATACGGTAAGCGGAGAACTGGAGCATTTGGATTGCCGAGTTATGGGCAGTCCGGCATGGGTTTGGTTTCTCAAAAGCAGGTCAGAGTTAGAGACGTTGTTTAATCAACTTAAAATCCAGCTTGGAAAGCTTTTTAGTAGGCTGGATCTGTCTATGGGTTTGATGATAGATTTGTCTTTTGGGTTAACCCATTGACCTGGGAACTTGCAACTTAAGCTCGAAAGAACTTTTCCCAAAAGCACCCAATACGGCCAACTAGGAGTCTATGTCTTGCATAACAGGGATCCCGCTTATCCGCAAAACTCCCAAGATTTGGGAAAAATCAGGAATTCAAGATCTCCTTAAACATTAAGAGAGCCTAAATTTATTCTTAACCTCTGGCAGAGATCCCAGAGAGAGATGTTAACTTAGACTTAACCCAAGAGGTTAGTGCCACTCCCAAAGCCGATCTGCTCACCCTTGATGACAGGGCTTCGTTTTTGCAAATTAAAGGGCTGAGGTCGCCCGTGAGCTGGGGTCGCTTTCGAAAGCCAGAGGGATCCCAGGTGGGGGTGAGGCGCTATCTCAGGTATAAACCGACATGACTGGGAGAGTCCTCATGACTAAGCTTGTGATCCAAGGGAAAAACGTCGAGATTACCGACGCCATCCGCAGCTACGTTCAAGAAAAAATTGAGCGTGCTGTCAGTCATTTTGCCCAGATCACCAGTGAGGTTGATGTCAATCTATCGGTAGCCCGCAACCCCCGTATCAGTGCCAGCCAATCTGCCGAAGTGACCGTCTACGCCAATGGCACCGTGATCCGGGCGGAAGAAAGCAGCGAAAACCTCTATGCCAGCATCGACCGTGTGGCCGACAAGCTGGCCCGCAAGTTGCGCAAATACAAAGAACGGAACGGCATTCACCGCGTCCGCCACACCCCCAAAACCTCCGTGGCAGTGGCCCAGCAGCCCGCCACCGATCCGCTAAATACGGAACGGCAAGCGGAGTTACCGGCAGAGGTGGTGCGCACCAAGTACTTCGCCATGCCACCCATGACGGTTCAGGAAGCGTTGCACCAGTTGGAGCTAGTGGATCACGACTTCTACGTTTTCCGCAATATCGAAAATGGCGAGATCAACGTTATCTACGTCCGCAACCACGGTGGCTACGGCCTGATCCGCCCCCGCTAAAGCTTCGCGAAAATGCGTGGTGAATTTTCCCCCCGACTTGCTTCTCTAGGATCCAGCGGCGCTTTCTATCTGTTGCTACAGCTCACCGATTCTGCCCTGCCGATTGGGGCCTATTCCCACTCCTGGGGCTTGGAAGCTGCCGTTCAAGCGGGGCAACTTCGGGATCGGGCCAGGGTGCAGCAATATCTGCTGGGGGTTTTACACATGGGCCTAGCCCCCACCGAGGGCAGAGCCTGTGCCTTGGCCCATCGTCTGTCCCGATTGGGAGCCGAGTCAGGAGTGGAGAAACTGCAGCAGCAACTGCAAGCAACCCGTTGGGCGGCAGAACCGCGCCAAGCCAGCTTGGATTTGGGCAAACGCCTAGCTCAACTGGCAGAACGCACCTGGGGAATCTCCGTCCCCAAAGCAGAGGGAGAGCCACTGCATCATTCCTTGGTGTTCGGCTGGATCTGCGCTCAGGCGGGCATTGGGCTGGAAGATACCCTGCGTGCCTTCTTGTTCTCCTCCCTCACCGGGTTGGTCTCGGCGGCAGTGCGCTTGGTGCCTTTGGGGCATACCGAGGGGCAAAGCCTGCTGGCCCAATTGTATGAGCCGATCGAGGCAGTGGTGCATCAGGAGATTCTGCCGGTCATGAAGCGAGCCGAAAGGCCAAACCTCCCCCTCGGCTGGCCGCCCCTAAGCAGCTTCACCCCTCTACAAGAACGGGATTGTCAAGCCCACCAACACCTCTATTCCCGCCTTTTTCAATCGTAAACTACCCACACTCATGCTGATGCAAAGCGCTCCGCGCCGCTCAAGCGAAAGAGTGCGGGCTTTCAGTAGCCCTGAGCCTGTTATGCTCTCCCAGAGAACAAAACAAACCCGTTCGCGAAGCGAGCCGTAGGCTTAACCTCTGGGCTGGTTTACGGCAGCCCCCAAAAGCGCAATTACGTTTGCACCATTCCAGTCCGCATCCCCTTCCCATCCACAGTGCCCACACTTAAACTGCTTCCCACTGCGATTTTGCTACGCAACGCTGACGCGACAGGATTGCGCAGGGTCGGGATGGATGTGCAAACACCTGTGACAGGTCTGCGACGTGTAGGCAGGCGGAACAAGGATCAGAGAAACCCCTGCAACTCTCGCCTTGTATTCCAGAAACTGCCTCAGTTGGTAGAACGCCCAACTGTTGGCCCTGCGCCGCTCGGCTTTGCTGCGGGGTTGTTGGTTGATACGCTCCCGTATCCCTGTCAAGTCCTCTAAAGCAATAGCGCTGTTTGTGGCCTTTGCCCTAGAAACAATAGCTTTAGAGATGCGATGATTGACCCACGTTTTTGCTACGCAACGCTGACGCGACTGAAAGCGTCTCTCCTTGCCAGACAGCCGTTGCAACAGTTCTCTGCATCTGCGCCGGGAACTGCGGGTGCCCTTACTGGCTTTTTGCTGGAGTACCGCTCTCAGCTTGGAATAACGGTCTCGTATTTTGCTCAACTGCTGTCCATTCCAGTTGTCCCCCTCTGACGTATGGGCAATATCTGTCCTTCCCAAATCCACGCCTATTACCCGAGCTGTGTTCTGCCGCTCCGGTAACTTTGCTTCCACGCAAATCTGGATGGAGTAGGAACCGTCTTTGCGCTTGACCAGAGTGGCCGATTTGGGATTGGAGCCTGCCAACTGTTCTCTCTGGTAATGACCAATCGCCAGCTCAAAGCGCTGTCGACCCTCCACCGTGGTCAGCGACACCGTCCAGTCTTTCTCGCGAAATGAAAAGATACGAGCGTCATAGGTAGCAAAGCCCCCCTTGAACGCTTTGACCGGACGGTTTTTCTGTCGGGCAACTTTACGAGCACCTGCTAGCCGTCTGCAGACCTGTACGGCCAAGTTACTGGACAAGCCGAACCGGGCACGGATTTCGCGGTAGCACAGAGATTGAAGTTTAACGGCGTTAACGATCTTCTCCGGTGTGTTCTGGTTCACCCAGTTCAAGGCTTGGCCGAAGGCATCCAAGGTCGCATCCAACTTTGCGGCTTGCGACTGAGACACCTTGAGCCTGCAGGAAAGGGTCAGGACTTGGGTCATACCCTTACGGTACCTCATCAAAGTGCATTCCTCCCGACCCTCGCCCTGTGGGCAGAGGGCGGGGCTCCTGCGCTAGTAAGCTGAGACTTCAATCACCAGCTTCCCGTACTGCTTAGCCACCGCCTTCAGCAGCTCTTTGAAGGCTCCATGCGCCCAAGTCAGTAGCGAGCGCACTACTCTGCCCTGCATAGCTGCAAGGCCGCAATCTCTCGCCCCCTAACGGGAAGTGGGGGAGAGGTACATAAAGAAGAAGTCTAATTGTCGGCATTAGCGGCGAAGGGGCTCGGAAATGGCCGCCACCTCCCGCAGAAACTGATCCTGTTGTTGGCTCAAAATGCCCAGGTCGGGGCCTTGGTTGAGCAGGATAAAGCGGTTGCCATCCGGCAATTGCCCCATCATCATCAGCCGATCCGCAGCGGATCCCACCTGAGCCACCGTGCCTGGGGGCAAGGTGCGCGCCTGCAGGGTGCTGTGGCCAATGCCCGCTCTGGGCAAGATCCGAGTCGGATCCCCGTCCGTGAGATCCACCAACTGCTCCCAGAGGTGAGCTAGGGCGCGAGGGGAGAGGTACAGGGCTTGCCCCCTTTGTCCAAAGCGAATGTCTTGCTCGGCGGGGGCCATGTCGGGATCCAGGCGGGAAATGGGCTGAGCCACCAACCGCTGCCGCAGGTACTCCAGCAGGGCTGTTTTGCCCCCCAGTTCCGCCAACAGGGCTTCTGCCATAGTCCGGTCGTTGCTGCCGTTGAGGATTTGCAACAGGGATCCCAGGCGTAGCGAGGTATAACGAGCCAAGCAGTGGGCGTCCGCGGGCAGGGCTGTCAGGGTTGACACCGAGCCGCGAATGGCAACCGGGTGGGGCTGTTGCGTATCGCTGAGGAGCTCTGCCAAACGCCGAGCACCGGCCAAAGGATCGGGTTGGCCCAGCAGGTGGAAGGGGGACAACACCTTCACATCCCCGTCGATCTGGCGAATGTTGAGGCTATGCAAATGGTGGGCCAGCTCTGCCACATTCGCTTCCGTGAAGTAGGGATCCCCGCCACCCACCAGGATCAAATCTCCCGTCAAGCGATGGCCCAAAAGATGGCCTGTGGTGTAGAACCGGGTCTCAAAGCGACGTTCATAGCCCCAAGTCTCCAGGGCCATCAAGCTGATGGCCAACTGATCCAAGGCTCCCACCGGCAAAGGCCGATCCGATAAATGCTCCGCTAACAGATCCCCTTCCGGTGTCCAGAGCAGGATCCCCTGTTGAGAGAGCGCTCCCCCTTGGGCTGCCAATCCCTGCAAAAAGCCGGACAAGACCGGAGCATAAGGGGAATCTTCCCACTCCGGCGATTGGGCACGAGGCCACCAGGGGGGAAGGCCCGGAGTTCCACTTGGGGAAGGCAGCGGCGGCGGTGGGGTGGGGATGGGGGGGAAAGGATTCTGAGCCGATGTGGGAAACTCGACTTCGGCACCCGTGCGATTGCTCCAGCAGGCCCCCAAGGCCAAAGCACCGGCCAACGGGATCCCTGCCCAGAGGAAACGACGATGGGGGCGCAACCCCTGTGGGATAAGCGGCATGACGACCTCACCAAAGACACTTGCAAAAGACGACAGGCTGGCAAGACTTGACGCTACTCTAGTGCCATCCGAACTGCCTTTGCAAATCTCTGTGGCAGCCTCTTCCAGCGCTATCGACTCCAGTTCATGCGAGCCCATCTTTTGCTTGGCAGGGATCCCACTCGGCTGTAGCCTGATGCGAAGCCAGAAAATGCTGTGTTGCCTGATGGATATCCTTTGCAACGGCAATGGCTGCAGATCGTCCGTTGGCTGTGCAAGGGCTAGGCTGTACTGGAGAGGGTGGGAGATGGCTCATACACTCGTGCAGAACGGATCGCAAGCTCCTTCTCTCCTGAGTAAAAGATAAAATAGGGCGATTTAGACTCTAAGCATTCCAGGCCGCCAATGGGAAACAGTCCAACCAAAGTAAGAGTTCAATCGGAAAAACAGGCTTTCCTAGAACGGTGGCATGACATTCTCGCCCCCAACTCCTTGGGCTATCGCATTCGATTGTTGTCTCAATTGGTGCGGCGGAAGTTCCAGTCCTATTTAGAGCCTTTTGGCCTAACCATCTCCCATTGGGTGGTGCTCTGCTGCCTCTGGGAAGAAGACGGGATCCCGACTTCCACCATTTGTGAGCGCCTGCAGCAGTTGGGGGGCACCATGACCGGGGTGTTGGATGGCATGGAAAAACGGGAGCTGATCCGGCGGCAGCGGGATCCTGAGGATCGGCGGATTTGGCGAGTCTACCTCACACCGGCAGGAGAGGAGCTGAAAGACGTTTTGCCCCCTCTGATTTGGCAGTTGCGGGAGCAAACCTACGGCTGTCTCAGCCCAGAAGAACGGGCAACCCTCTCGCGGCTGGTGGATCGGCTGATCGCCCATTTGTCAGTGGATCCAGAGGCGGCTGTATTGTCAGAGCCAAGCCAATAGTCTTTGGTCTTCATGGGTCGTGTTGGTAAACTACCCCCGCCTAAAGGCGGGAGCTTTCAGTAGCCCTAGAGTCGGCAAGCCAACCCTGGACCTCTAGGCTGGTTTACAAAGGCAGCCCC
>NZ_JBSSCS010000048.1:0-18795 GCF_054060015.1 Thermostichus sp. MS-CIW-25 | reverse complement strand
TGTTTTGGTTACCCAGTTCAACGCCTGGAGGAAAGCATCCAAGGTCGCATCCAATTTTGCGGCTTGCGACTCAGACACCTTGAGCTTGCAGGAAATGGTCAGGACTTGGGTCATAGTTAGGTTATATTATGACTCATTATGACTCCGAATTCCTCCCGGTCCTTGCACTGTAGGCAAAGGGGAGGGCTCCTGTGCCTTCTAGCTGACAATTGGGAAATGGTAAAGAAAAAGTCTTTGCGAGATCCTGCAGGTTTCATTCGCGTCAGCGGTGGGGAGCACTTTTGTAGTTGATGGAAAAGTTGACTTGGCTGAATCTGGGTAAACGCCTTGACCATCCTCTCAAGGGGGGTTGGCCGCGCTGGCTCAGCAGTTGGACGCTGCTGACCTTGGCATTGACGGGCTTACTTTTGATTCCCACTCTGACGGTGCTGCTCAGCCTTTTTGCCGACGAGCGGCAGGTTTGGGAGCACCTGGCCGATACGGTCTTGGGGCTTTATGTGCGCAATAGCCTGGTGATGATGGCAGGGGTGGCGGCGGGGGTCATCCTGGTGGGCAGTGGCACCGCCTGGCTGGTGACCATGTGTCAGTTTTGGGGGCGGGCCTGGCTGGAATGGATGCTGGTGTTGCCCTTGGCGGCTCCCACCTATGTGTTGGCCTATGCTTACACCGATTTTTTGCAGGTGACCGGCGGTTTCCAGATCTGGCTGCGGCGGATTACGGGTTGGGGGATCGGCGACTACTGGTTCCCCAACATTCGCTCGTTGTGGGGGGCAATCCTGCTGCTGATCCTCACCCTCTATCCCTATGTTTATCTCTCGGCCCGGTTGGCCTTTCAGGAACAGTCGGTAGCCTGTTTGGAGGTGAGTCGCTCCCTGGGTTATGGGCCTTGGGCCAGCTTTCGTAAAGTGGCGTTGCCGTTAGCTCGACCGGGCATTGTGGCCGGCTGTCTGCTGGCCTTGATGGAGACCCTCAACGATTTCGGTACGGTCAGCTATTTCGGGGTAGATACCTTTACAACCGGCATCTACCGCACTTGGACGGCTCTGGGCAATCCGGTGGCGGCGGCTCAGCTTTCCGCTCTGCTGTTGCTGCTGGTGCTGCTGCTGATGGCGGTGGAGCAATTCTCCCGCCGACGGGCGCGCTACTATCGCCAAGGGTTCAAACCCACCTCAACCCGTTACCGCCTACAAGGGATCCGGGCGGTGGGGGCCTGGCTGGCCTGTGGGATCCCAATTGGGCTGGGCTTCGTCGTTCCGGCCTTGATTCTGCTCCACATGACCCTGCGGCAGGGGGAGTTGGGTCGCCGCTTTTGGAGCTACGCCCAGAACAGCTTTTGGCTATCCACCATCACGGCTATCATTGCTGTTTCCGTGTCGGTGGTGGTGCTTTACGGGCTGCGCATGCAGGGGCTAGGACGGGCGGGATCCCCGTGGGGCCTGCGGCTGGCGGTGCAGTTGTCTTCTCTGGGCTACGCGCTGCCGGGAGTGGTGATCGCGGTGGGGGTTCTGATTCCCCTAGGGTGGTTGGATCAACTGCTGAGCTACCTGCGGCAGGTGGTGCTGCAACAGCCACCCGGCCTGGTGATCGGCGGTACCCTCACGGCTTTGGTGTTCGGCTATCTGGTGCGGTTTTTGGCCGTTTCTTTGGCCACCGTTGAGGCCACGCTGCTGCGCATTCCCCCCAGTTTGGATGAGGCAGCCCGCAGCCTGGGGCAGGGATCCCTGGGTACCCTCTGGCGGGTGCATTTGCCCTTGATGAGCGGTGGCATCTTGGGGGCCATGCTGCTGGTATTTGTGGATGTGATGAAGGAGCTGCCGGCCACGATGGTGCTGCGGCCCTTCAACTTCGACACCTTGGCGGTGCAGACCTACCGTTTGGCAGCCGATGAGCGTCTGGCGGAAGCAGGGGCACCGGCCTTGGCCATTGTCTTGGTGGGGATCTTGCCGGTGATTCTGCTCAACTCCCAGATGGCGCGACAACGCAACCTCGGCTCCTCAGGGGATCCCCTCTGAGAAGTCTACAGGGCTTCTGCTCCGGCCACCACCTCCAGGATCTCCTGAGTAATGGCCGCCTGGCGAGCTTTGTTGTAGGCAAGACCCAGCGTGCGGATAAGCTCGCTGGCATTGTCGCTGGCGTTGTTCATGGCCGTCATGCGAGCCGCCAATTCGCTGGCCGCCGCCTCCTGCAAAGCCCGTAGCAACTGGTTGTTCAGGTACAGCGGCAGCAGTGCATCCAAAATCTGCACGGGATCCTGCTCAAAGATCATGTCCTGAGGTGGGGCCGAGACCGCTGCGATGACTTTGCTGCGCTCGACAGTAAACTCTCCGCCCCGCACCAAAAGACGAAAAATTTCATCGTCTTGAGTGGCCAACCGCGACGGATCGAGGGGCAACAGGGATTGCACCACCGGACGGGAGCTGATCAAAGAGACAAAGCGGGTATAGAGCAGCTCTACCTTGTCCACCTTCTCCGACAAGAAGGCCGAGAGGAGCTGATCTCCAATCTGGGCAGCCTCAGCCGCCGTGGGGATCTGCGACAAATTCACGTAGGTCTTGGCGATGGGAGCGGAGCGCCGCTGGAAATACTGCACCGCCTTGCGGCCCACCAGGTAAAGCTGCACCTGCTGCCCTGTCTCCTGCAGCTCGCGAACCCGCTCCTCGGTGCGCTTAATCACGTTGGCGTTGTAGGCTCCGCACAGGCCCCGATCCCCGGCCACCACCAACAGCCCCACCGTCTGGATGGGCCGCTGCTTCAGCA
The DNA here is from genome assembly GCF_054060015.1 of Thermostichus sp. MS-CIW-25. Taxonomy (NCBI): domain Bacteria; kingdom Bacillati; phylum Cyanobacteriota; class Cyanophyceae; order Thermostichales; family Thermostichaceae; genus Thermostichus; species Thermostichus sp. MS-CIW-25. The sequence continues at coordinate 16,038 of NZ_JBSSCS010000048.1, read as the reverse complement.
GAGGCAAGTTGACATCTTCCAGCCGCAGCCGAGTTTGCAGCCGATAGAAAACCTGGGCCAGTCGGTCGGCAAAGGGACGGGTGGCCATCACTTGCTCTTGGGCGCGGCGCACTCGGGCTGCTGCCACCAGCCGCATGGCCTCGGTGATTTTGCGGGTGTTTTTCACCGCTTTGATGCGATCGCGGATGCGCTTGAGGTTTGCCATAACCTACTCCCTCTATTTTGGTGGTCGACAGGGATCCGGGCCAGGAGAGATCCGCGTCAGGCTAGGCTGCCTTGGCCACGAAGCTCTGCTTAAACTCTGTGATGGCCGTTTTCAGGATTTCTTCTGCCTCGTCGGTGAGCTGCTTGGTGGAGAGGACGATCTCGCCGTACTTGGGATGGGTGGTGCCCAGGTAAGCCAAAAGGCCCTGCTTGAAGCTGGAGACCTTCTCCACCGGAATGTCATCCAAATAGCCTCGTGTTCCCGCATAGATAATGGCCACCTGCTGATCCAGAGACAGGGGAGAGTACTGTGGCTGCTTCAGCAACTCCTGCAGCCGTTGGCCGCGGGCCAGTTGCTTTTGGGTAGCCTCATCCAGGTCAGAGGCAAATTGGGCAAAGGCCTCCAGATCGCGGTATTGCGCCAGTTCCACCTTGATGGAGCCAGCCACCTTTTTCATCGCCTTGGTCTGAGCTGCCGAGCCGACGCGGCTGACGGAAATCCCGACGTTGATGGCCGGGCGGATGCCGGCATTAAACAGATCCGATTCCAAGAAGATCTGCCCATCGGTGATGGAGATAACATTGGTGGGAATGTAGGCCGATACGTCGTTGGCCTGGGTTTCCACAATCGGCAGCGCCGTCATGGATCCCTCTCCCAGTTGGCTGCTCAGCTTGGCGGCTCGCTCCAATAGCCGCGAGTGCAGGTAGAACACATCCCCAGGATAGGCTTCTCGACCGGGTGGACGGCGCAGCAGCAGCGACATTTGCCGATAAGCCACCGCCTGCTTGGAGAGGTCGTCATAGACCACCAGGGTGTGTTTGCCCTGGTACATGAAGTATTCGGCAATGGTGGCGCCACAGTAGGGGGCCAGCCACTGCAACGGAGCTGGACTATCGGCGCCGGCAGCCACCACAATGCTGTAGTCCATGGCCCCTCGCTCGGTCAGGATGCCCACCACCTGGGCGATGGTGCTCTGCTTCTGACCAATGGCCACGTAAATGCAGATCACATCCTGCCCTTTTTGGTTCAGGATTGTGTCCACCGCAACGGTGGTCTTGCCGGTTTGGCGGTCGCCGATGATCAGTTCCCGCTGCCCCCGCCCGATGGGAATCAGGGCATCGATGGCGGTAATGCCGGTTTGCAGGGGCTCGTACACAGAGCGGCGATCGACAATGCCAGGCGCTGGCGATTCGATCAGGCGAGACTCCGTACACTGGATCGGGCCTTTGCCGTCAATGGGGTTGCATAAGGGATCCACCACGCGGCCCAAGAGGGCTTCCCCCACCGGGATGCTGGCAATCTTGCCCGTGGATTTGACGGTGGATCCCTCTTGGATATTCCGCCCGGAGCCGATCAGCACGGCACCGATGTTGTCTTCTTCCAGGTTGAGGGCAATACCGGTGGTGCCATCCTCAAATTCCAGCAGCTCGCTGGCCATCACCTTATCCAAACCGTAGATGCGGGCAATGCCATCCCCCACCTGCAGAACTGTCCCCACATTGGAGACCTGCATCTCCTGGTTGTACTGCTCAATCTGCTGTTTGATGATGGTGCTAATCTCGTCTGGGCGAATGGTAGGCATAGCAGTCCTCTCAAGTAATGGGAAGGGATCCTCAAAAACCAACTTAGGCCAACTGCAAGGCAAGCCGGCGCAACTGTCCACGCAAGCTGAGGTCGATCACCTGGGATCCAATCTTGATGACCACCCCTCCCAGCAGCTCCGGATCCTGAGTGGCTTGCAACTCCACACCGCTGGCCTGGGTGAAGTCCATCACCCGCTCGCGAATTGACTGCTGCTGAGCTTCCGTCAAGGGTATCGCCGTCGTCACCTCGGCCAGGACGATGTTCTGGAGCTTCCGCTGCAGATCCAAAAAGCGCCGGCAAACAGTCCCGAGAAACATGATACGGCGGCGGTCGGTCAACAACTTCAGCGCATTCAGCAGCAGAGGGTGGATCTGATCGGCAAATACTTGCTGCAGCAGGTTCTTTTTGGCCTCGGCCTTGATCACCGGGTTGGCGAGAAACTGGCCCAGCTCCGGCGTAGCCCGCAAAACCTCGGCAATAAAGCGCATATCGGCGGCAAAAGTGTCCAGCAATCCCTGGCCTGACCCAAGAGCAATGAGAGCCTCGGCATAGGGATCCACCACCTTCTCAGCCATTGTGCTGCTGATCATACCTTTCTCCTCCTTGAGAGTTAGCGGGCAATCATTTGGATCCCTCTCTCGATCAGGCTGCGGTGGGTCTCTTCGTTGAGGTGCTGCGGCAGCTCCTGCTCCACCTTGCTCAAGGCTTGGCGAACGATCTGCCGACGCAACTCCTGAAAAACCCGCTCCTGCTCGCTAGACAACTCTTTCTCGGCATTGGCCCGCAGCCGCTCAACTTCCCGCTCCGCCTGCTCCAACAACTCTTGCCGACGGGCTTCGGCGTTGGCTTCCGCCTGCTTGCGGATACGTTCAGCCTCCTGCTGAGCCTGGGCCAGCTTTTGCTGCTGATCCGCCAGCTTCTCGATGGCTTCCTGTTTGCGCTGCTCCGCCTGCCGCAGTTCTTCTAGGATCCCCTCCCGCCGCTTGGCCAGGGCTTCTCCCACCACTTTGCGACCCAAGATAAACAGCAAGGTGAGAATGATCGCGATGTTGATCAGGTTGCTCTCGAGAATCTTGGCCAAGAGATCCCCCTCTCCTGCCTTGGCTTCTGGGAGTAGCTCCGTGGTCTCGGCCACAGCCAACATCCAACCGGCCACCCAACTCCACACAGGCATCGCAAGCTCCTCCAAAAGTACTTCCAACCAGCGATCTAACGAGCACTGCCCAACAGTTTCTGGGTAATCTGGGCGGCAATGGCATCCACCTGCTGCTGCAGCTGTTCGAGGGCTGCCTGCTTCTCTTGCTCGACCTGTAGCCGCGCCGCCTCCAGCTTCTGCTGGATCTCTGCCTGCACAGCAGCCAGTTTCTCGGAACGAATGCGAGCAGCTGCAGCCTCTGCCTCAGCGATCACCTGCTGGGCTTGCAAGCGGGCCTGGCTGATCTCAGACTCATACTGTCGGGTCAACGACACCGCCTTGTCCAAGCGCTCTTGGGCTTCCGCTTGAGTGGTGCGGATGTAGTCGCTGCGGCTGTCGATAGCCCGCGTAACCGGCTCATAGAAGAGGGAGTTGAGCACTGCCACCAACAGCAAAAACTGAATGGCAATCAGGGGCAGGGTGGCATCCAGATCGAAAAGACCACCTTTTTCAGCCGCTTCAACAGCCAATAGAGTTTGGAAGAGCATGGGTGTTATGACCCCAACAGAAACTTAGGTCTACCGTCAGGCCGGGTTGGGGGGCGGATATGGCTCACCTCGGCCATCGCTGCGGCCCGCCCCCGTAGGACACTAGGCGAAGGGGTTGGCAAACAAGAGCACCAAAGCCACCACCAAGCCGTAGATGGTCAGAGCTTCCATGAAGGCCAGGCTAACCAGCAGGTTGCCGCGGATCTTGTCTTCCGCCTCCGGTTGGCGGGCCACCCCTTCCATCGCAGCAGCAGCGGCGTTCCCCTGTCCGATCCCAGGACCCAGGGATCCCAGACCAATGGCCAGAGCAGCAGCCAGAACAGAAGCAGCAGAGGTTAACGGATCCATAGTGAGATGCTCCTTGGTGATTGACACAACAACAACGTCTCTTGAGCTTCAGAGGTGATCGGGTCTGATACACTACAGCCTCAAATCACTCCCTTGTCGGCGGCTTTCAGAACCAATCTGTCAGCCCCAACAAACCTTACCAAAAGAAGGGATCCCTTGCGCTGACCCATTTGAGATGATCCTCCCGAAAAGGTTCAAGATGGATCGACCGACCAGCGGGATCAATCGTGGTGATCCCCTCCTCCATGACCTTCCAGCGCCTCTCCAATGTAAGCTGCCGAGAGGGTTGAGAAGATCAAAGCCTGAATCGCCCCCGTAAACAGGAACAGAACCATCACCGGCACGGGGATAAACAAGGGCACCAGCAACACCAACACCGCAATCACCAGCTCTTCGGCCAGGATGTTGCCGAACAGACGGAAACTCAGGGAGAGGGGCTTGGTGAAATCTTCCAAAACGTTGATGGGCAGCAGAATCGGGGTAGGCTCGATGTACTTTTTGAAGTAAGACAGCCCCCGCTTGCTGATGCCGGCCACGAAATACATGATGCTGGTGAGCAGCGCCAACCCGGCAGTGGTGTTGATGTCGTTGGTGGGGGAGGCCAACTCCCCTTCCGGCAGGGGAATTAACTTCCAGGGGAAGAGGTTGCCCATCCAGTTGGAGACGAAGATGAACAGGAACAAGGTGCCGACATAGGGTACCCAGGGCCGGAAGTTTTTCTCGCCAATCTGGGCACGGGCAATGCTCTGCACAAATTCCAGGGCATACTCGACAAAGTTTTGCAGACCAGCCGGCTCCCGCTGCAGTTGACGGGTGCCCAAGATAACCACCGTCAAGATCAGGGCAATGGCGATCCAGCTGGCGATCAAAACCTGCCCGTGAACCGTGAATTTGCCCAGGTGCCAGTAAAGGTGATGGCCGACCTCGAGTTCTGCCAAAAGAGGAGGAGAGGAGAAGGACAGGTTCATGAGCATCGCACAGAAGAAGATGAACGGGTCAAGGTCTGGACAAGATGAATGAGCAGGGTGACCTTGTAGGTCATGAACCCCAAAAAAATGGGCAAAATCTGCAAAGACTTCACCTGAGTGGCTAAAACGATCAGCCCGACAAACAGAGCCAAACGCGTCACCCCCAAACGGTTGCGGCTTTTGCCCAGCTCCGCTACGCCGCGGCCCAGCATGCGCAGATAAACCACGCCAACAACCGCCCCCAGCAAGTAGTTGGCAGCTACCCCCAGAGAGTAAACCAGGGCCACTCCCACGGCAATGGCCAGACTTACCCCCAAGGTAACCAGCACCAGCCACAGCTGCAGCGCTTCATAGCTCCCGCTGCCAGCAACTGCTGCCCCCCTAGCTCCACCCTTCACCTTCCTCGCCAAATCGGGCTTCCCCAGGGCAAGGGGTGGCTCTGACGCAACTGGATCCCCTGTCTCTTCCTCCCGCTTCGGAGAAGGAGGTGCATTCTCCAAGGGAGGCAGTGGTCTGGGCTTCCACTGGGTCGCCTTCCAACGGGTAGAACTGTGAGAGAGGAGTCTGGAAGAACGGGCCATGGTTTTGAGGTCATGCCTCTCAAGGTTTGACCTTAACCCAAGATAACACGATTAAGTAACAATACTTAATGAGATTAAGTTGGGCCAAGGTCTGAAGGAGACTCCGCTGGTCGCTCAGACAGGCAGCTGGCCTTCCGAACGACAGGGATACTGATACATTTACGCTGAACACTGCTGAACATCACTGTTCAACTATGCAGCGATAGCATTCTGTTTGTTTCCAAACAGAATGGCGGTATCCCGCAAAGCTTTGAGTAGAATACCCAAAGCGCAGTTTCCGTGTCGTCTTACTACCAATTTTCTGCTTTGCTTTGGCTACCATGTTGGCAGACTCGAAAGTAAACAGAAAGATCAACTGGTAGTAATCTGTACTGAACATATTATACATTATTTTCAGTATAGTTGAGCTTATTATTGAATTGACTAGAGTCATGCTCCTCTGAGGAGCTAGCTAAGAATCTACCACTTTCGGGGATCGGTAGCGGCAAAATGGAAAACTTTCTGAAAGCTGTCTGGTGTAAAGTTTTGCTGGGGATGGTCAGCAGGCGTTAACATTCCGTAACTCTCTGTGTCCCGTCCTGGATCCCCCAGGTTTCATATACTAAGGGGCAGGAGTGGCAGAGGGTGAGGATGACTCCCCAGAGTTGGCTGGTGGATGCAATCTGGCTGGACTACCGCTTGGCAGTGGCGCTGACGGTGGTGATGCCATTGCTGCTGCTGATTTGGGCTTTTGCGGTGGGGTTGCGGCCCTTGATTCAGCTATTGATCGTTTATTGGCGGGTATCGAGCCTCTTGGCGGTGACGGTGTACCTGATGATTGGGGGCCTGCCCGTCAGCTTTCTCAGTGGAGCAATGGCGCGTCTGTTGATCTTGGTTTGTCTTTGGTTTTGGCGGGACTGGAGTGCTGCTCTCGAGCAGTCGAGAACCTGGGCGGCGCGAGCCTTTTTGCTCTGGCGGTGGGGCCTGACTGGTTATATGGGGGCCGGGATCCTCTTTTCGGGGGCCTTTGTGCCCTGTGCTTTCCGCACTTCTCTGCCAGAGGAGTGCCGGGCTTGGTTTGGGCCACCGCTGGGGTTTCGGGAGATCTTCCATCCCAATGTATCGCCGGAGCTGCTGGGGAGCGTGGGGGCCTGGGGGCTGGTGGCCTACCTGCTCTACAGCCTCTACTTTGTCTGGCGGCTGCGACCCGGAACTGATAAGGGGGAACTGGAAGCATGAGGGCCCTGCCTTGGCCCTTGGCCTTGGAGCGCTATAGCCAAGACCACCCGCAAGAGGTGCTGCGGGTGGAGGTGGAAAGCGAGGGAGAGTCTGATCTGGTGCTGATCTACCGCGGCTACAGCAGCTCCTTGCGCCGACCCACTCCCCCCGATCCCGAAGCGGCGGTGATCCCTCCCCAGGCCCGCTTTTTGCAGTTGGAGCGCTTGGCTGCCCCCTATCACCCCGATCGCTCACGGGTTCTGGCTGTCTATCGCAACTGGGGAGAGCTAACAGCATGGCTGGCCCAAGAAGGGATCCCGGTGGCGGAGTAAGGGATCCCTGGCACCTACCGCCCCACAGGACTAGGTTGCCGCTGGAGGATGGTGTATTCTGCCGGCTGCAAAAGCGAGCGTCCTGTCATTTCGGGGGGCTGAGGCAGGCCCAAGATCTCCAGCAGGGTGGGGGCCACATCAGCCAAAGTGCCGTTGGAGCGGAACTTGACATCGCCGCCACAGCCGGGGATTTTGCGCCTTTCCCCCTCCACCAGAATGCAGGGAACGGGGTTGGTGGTGTGGGCCGTCCAGGGGTTGCCGTTCTCATCCCACATTAGCTCTGCATTGCCGTGATCCGCCAGGATCAAAGTAGTGCCTCCCGCATCTACCACTGCCGCCAGCAGCCGGCCCAAACAGCGATCCACCGTTTCCAGGGCGCGGATGGTGGCTTCGTAGTTGCCGGTGTGGCCCACCATGTCGGGATTGGCATAGTTGAGCACCACCAGGCTGTATTCGCGGCGGGCGATGGCCTCTATCGCTTTGTCGGTCACTTCCACTGCCGACATCTCTGGCACCTGGTCGTAGGTGGTCACCAGCGGGCTTTGCACCAGGATGCGATCCTCACCGGGGAAGGGCTGCTCAATGCCGCCGTTGAAGAAGTAGGTGACATGGGCGTATTTTTCCGTCTCAGCAATGCGCAATTGCTTGAGGCCGGCCTCGCTCACCACTTGGCCCAGCAGGTGATCCAGGTTCTGCGGCTTGAAAAGCACCTGCACCGGCAGCTCCGCCTCGTACTGAGTCATGGTGATGAAGGTGAGATCCGGCAGCAAGGGACGCTGAAAGCCTGAGAAATCTGGGCAGACAAAGGCTTGGGTAAGTTGGCGGGCGCGATCTGGGCGGAAGTTGAAGAAAAGCACTGCATCGCCGGGTTGCACAGCCCCTGGAGCCAGGCGGGTGGGCGGGATGAACTCATCTGTGAGATCCTGGGCATAGAAAGCTTCCATCACCTCGGCGGCGCTTTGTCCACAGCCAGGGCCGTCTTGGGTCATGATCTCGTAGGCTTTTTGGGTGCGCTCCCAACGGCGATCCCGATCCATGGCGTAGTAGCGTCCGCTCAGGGTGGCGATGACGCCATTGCCCAGCCATTGCAGCTCTTTTTCCAGGGCGGCCAGAACCCTGGCACCATCGCGGGGCAAGGTGTCGCGGCCATCGGTGATGGCGTGGACATAGGCCGGAATCTCAGCCTGGGCCGCCAGCTTGAGCAACCCATAGAGATGGTCGATGTGGGAGTGAACCCCCCCCTCGGAGCAAAGGCCAACGAAGTGAAAACGGCCCCCTCGCTCTCTGAGCTGGCGACAAACTTGCATCAACAAGGGATCCTGGAAGAGGGATCCTGTCTCTATCGCGTCGCTGATGCGCACCAATTCCTGCGGCACCACCCGCCCTGCCCCCAAGGTCAGGTGCCCGACTTCAGAGTTGCCCATCTGTCCTGCCGGCAGGCCCACGGCCCGACCCGAAGCTTGCAGCAGGGTGTGGGGATAGGCAGCCCAAAGGCTATCCAGGACAGGGGTTTCCGCAGCCAGCACCGCGTTGCCATCGAGAGCATCCCGATAACCCCAGCCATCCAGGATCACCAAAACCACAGGTGCTACCGATTGCGAATCCATGAAATGGCCTCTCGTTTTATTTAAGACATAATACCAGCCCAGGCAACACGATACCGGATCTTACATTTGCACTCAAGATTTCAGTATTATCAATCTTCTTTTGAGAGGATAAGGAAGTGCCTGCACAGGCAGGATGGAGTCTTTAGAGCCAACTCCTATGGACAACTGTGCTGCGGTCAAGAGTATTTCTGCGGATGAAATTGCAGATGGGATCCTCAGGAGCTGGGCTGCAACCGTTTGCGCAGAGACTCCGAGCGCCGCTTAGCAATGGCATTTCGGGGATCCAACTTCAGGGCAGTTTCGTAAGCTTCCAGGCTTGGGCCATAGAGATTTTTCTTCTCATAGGCATGGGCCAGATTGTTCCAAGCAGTTACATAACCGGGATCCGCAGCCACGGCATCCTTGTAGTAACGGATGGCCAAGTCGTACTGCCCCTGGCTGAAGTAGGCAAAACCGAGGGCGTTGCAGACGGGGGGAATGTTCTCCCCAGCCACTTCTAGGGCTTTTTTGAGCTGGGCAACCGCCTGGTCGTAGAGGCCTTTTTGCAAATAGACGCTGCCCAACTCGTAGTGCTCCTGCGGGGATCCCTTGCCTTTGCTCAGGCGGGGCTGCAGCTCACGGATGACCTTTTCCTGGGCCCGTACCCGCAGCACCTCCCGCAGGACAAAGAAGCCCGCCACGCCGAGGATACTGGCCAGAGCCACCAAATACAGGAGGGGAACGTTAACGCCCATTTTGCTTGATCCACTTGCCTGTGACTGGCCTCGCTGGCGTCACGCCTGCAGGTGAGCCTCGATAAACCAAAGATCTTTGTCAATCTGGCGCGAGATCTCGGTGAACAGGTCTGCTGTGTCGGCATCCCCCAGTTCGGTGGTGCGGTCAATGTTGCGGCGGACGGAAGCTGCATATTGAGCGTAACGGGCTGCCAAAGCCTGCAGGTGATCCCGACCCTCTTCAGCGGCCAGATCGTACTCCGGCAAGGTGGAGGTTTGGGCAACGATGCGAGCCGTGCCGCGGGCGATGCCCCCCAGCGCCGTAACCCGTTCCGCCAGCATGTCCACGTAGTTTTCCAGGGTGCTGGCAAAAGTGTCGAACATCTCGTGCAAGGCGATGAAGTGCATGCCTTTAACGTTCCAGTGGGCCTGTTTCACCTGCGTCTTCAGATCCAACGTGTCTGCCAAGGACTGGTTGAGCAGCTCCACCAGTTGCGCGCGAGCCTCTGCTGGCAAATCGATCTGGGTGGGGTAGAGACGGGTTTTCTCGGCGGTAACCATGGCCAACCTCCTAACTGTGTTTCCATTATCGGGGATCCGCTTCGGCTTCCCAACTGAGCCCATAGTAACACAAACTCAAAATGAGTATGAGTTAGGGGGCTACTTACCGATGCAGAAGCGGCTGAAAATCTGATCCAGCACTGATTCCGAGATCTCCTCGCCAGTGATCTGGCCAAGGGCATGCAGGGCGCCCCGTAGGTCGATGCTCCAAAAGTCCAGGGGGAGCTGAGCTTGGATGGCCTGCCCCACCTGTTCCAGGCTGGCTTGGGCTTGTTGGAGGGCAGCGGCCTGCCGCTGGTTCAGGCTTATCTCCAGATTGGGCTGGGGACGTCCCTGGGTGACGAGCTGCTCCAGGGCTCTTTCCAGCTCCGGGATCCCTTTCCCTTGGGCGGCAACGGCGGGGACGCGGTGGGCAATCTCGGGGGGGAGAGGGATCCCCTCTGGCGGGGCGAGGTCGGTTTTGTTGATCACCAGGATGAGGGGGCGATGGCGGATCGACTCGTAGATGGCGGCGTCGGCAGCCGTCCAGCCCGCTTGGGCGTCGATGACCAGCACCAGCACATCGGCAGCCTGGGCTAGGCGTTGGGAGCGCTCCACCCCCAGCCGTTCCACCGGATCTTCGGTGGCGCGGATGCCGGCAGTGTCCAGCAGTTGAACGGGGATCCCTTTTACCACCAGGTGGGATTCCACCACGTCGCGGGTGGTGCCGGGCAGATCGGTGACGATGGCGCGATCCTGTCCTGACCAGGCATTGAGCAAGCTGGACTTGCCCACATTGGGCCTCCCGACGATGGCCACCTTCACCCCGGTGCGCAGCAGTTGTCCCCGTTCTGCCGTGGCCAGCAGAGCTTGGATCTGGGTTTGTATAGCTTGGAGCCGGGCCTGCCAAGCGGCAACGTCCAAGGGGGGCAGATCCTCTTCAAAGTCGAGGCGAGCCTCAATTTCTGCCAATAAACCCAGCAGCTCCTGGCGCAGGGCGCGAATGGATCCCCCTAGCTTGCCCTGTAAGCCCGCCAAGGCCATCCGGGCTGCCTGAGGGGAGCGGGCCGCCACCAGATCGGCCACACTCTCGGCCTGGGTGAGGTCAATGCGGCCATTCAGAAAAGCGCGCAGGCTAAACTCCCCCGGCTGGGCCAACCGCGCCCCCTGCCGCAGGCATTGTTGCAACGTGGCCTGAACCACCATGATGCCACCGTGGCAATGCAGCTCTGCCACATCTTCGCGGGTGTAGGAGCGGGGGGCTTGCATCCAAACGGCCAGCGCTTCGTCTAGAATTTGGCCTTTCTCATCGTGGATCCAGCCGTAGAGGAGCCGATGGCTCTCCCAGACTGCGTTGCGGCGGGCAGGGGTGAAGATGGCTTGGACAATGGAAAGGGATCGTGACCCGGAAAGGCGCACAATCCCCACACTGCCCTGTTCAGGCACTACCGCAGTGGCAATAGCAGCGATCGTATCGGCCAGTGGGGCAGTCGGATCCATCTTGAATGAAGCCCTGAGGGAGTTCGAGCAGCCGTTGGATTACAGATCGGCATCCACCGATTACCAAAAAACTGGGTTTAAAGCCCTGCCCTTCTAGGACGACTTTTATCTCGTTAGACCTGCGCTAAAGTGTGCCCATGCGCGTTCCAGAAGCCAAGCTCCTCAACGGCACAGCCCAGCAGTACCAAGCCTTGGACGAGGCCATCCGCACTGCCCAGTTTATCCGCAACAAATGCCTGCGCCACTGGATGGATAACCAGGGGGTTGGCAGAGCTGCCCTCTATGCCCTCTGCAAGAACTTGGCCAGAGAGTTCCCCTTCGCCCAGAAGCTTAACTCCTCTGCCCGACAAGCCAGCGCGGAGCGAGCTTGGTCTGCCATCTCCACCTTCTACCGCCGCTGCCAGAACCAGGAAGCCCAAAAAGGCTGTCCCCAGTTCCAGAAACACTGTCGCTCTGTGGAGTACAAAGTCTCCGGCTGGAAGCTGGCAGCAGATAGGATGTCCCTCACCTTCACAGATGGCTTCCAAGCAGGCACCTTTGCTCTGTATTGCAACGGCGAGGTGCGGCAGGACATCCTCACCCTGAAAATCAACCGGTGCGGGTGGTGCGGAGAGCCGATGGCTACTACGCCCAGTTCTGCCTGGACGTGGAGCGTCAGGAGCAGGTGGAGTCCACCGGCCAGGTGGCGGGGCTGGATGTGGGCTTGATGCACTAACAAGGTAGAGTGCCCCAAATTCTTGCGTCGTGCCAAGAGGAGGTTGAAGCGACACCAGCGGAGGTTAAGTCGGAAGTATAGGAAGGGGATCAAACCCCAATCTAAGAACTACCCAAAGCAGAGGAAGCGACTGGGCAAGGTGCATCTCAAAGTCCAGCGCCAGCGCAGAGACTGTGTCATCAAGGTGAGCCGGTGCGTGGTACTCGCCTACGGCGACGCGGAGCGCTTTGTCTCACGACATTATGGCGTATGAGGACTTGCCGGTGCGCAACTTGGTGAGGAACCACCACTTGGCCAAGGCCATTCGCGATGCCAGTTGGAGTTTATTCACCGGATAGCTGGACTATACGGAAAGGTCTTCAACGAATAAAGGCAGCCAGATTTCTTAGGGCTTCGTTGTCCATCCAGGAAGGGGGCACAGGACGTCATTCATAGATAGAATCCGAGCCATCGTAGCTACGGGGATCCCGCTGGTACTCCATCAAGGCTTGAAGGGTATCTCGGGGTGGAGTGGCACCGCGCAAGTCCTTCAAAGAGAGGGAAATGTTGGGAGCCGGCAAAGTGGCACCGCCCACATGACAATTCAAACAGGCGGACTGAAAACGATTTTTGCCGTCCGTGAGCTGCTCTGGGGTAAAGGTGAGGGTATGCCCTGCGGCATCTAGAGGCAATTCCACAGGGCCACTCACCCGCAAATACTGGTTCACGTAAGGATCAATGCGGGCAGCCACCGGACTGGCCAGCCCCAGCCACAACAAAGCTAGGATCCCGACCCAGGCCCAGAGGCGAGACGGGATCCGCCATCTCATAGGCAACTTCTGATCCAGATGCGGCATTAGAGATAGGCTGATAGGTCGCTGTGGCTTTCGTTCTTGGTACCACCCCAGCCGGGAACGGTCTTGGCCTGCACCAGAATGTAGCCCGCAATCAGCTTCAGATCCTCGTCGGTGAGGTTGCGCAGACGTGGATACTCACTGGTGAGCTGGGTGTTGGGGTGATACTCCAACAGAGACTCCACCCCGTCATAGGTGACTGGATTCTTGATGTAATCCACAATCGCCAGCACATTATCCCGTGGGGGAGTTGCCCCCTCCAGATCCGAAAGCTTCAAGCTCACATCCGGGTTGGGATAGGTCTGGCCGCCCACATGGCACTGGGCGCATGCGGTGTTGAATAGCTTCTTCCCTTTGGCCAACTGGGCTTCGGTAAAGGTAATAGACTCAGTTGGCGACAGAGCCACTGCAGGAATATCCCTAGCTGCAAACACTGGAGCCAGACCCCAGCCAAACCCAGCCATCAACGCAGCCAACAGCAGGACAAGCAACCGACGACGCGCTGGCGCAAACACCTTCTGAAAAGAAAAAGCTTTGCTAAACATGGTTCTCCGTAGATCAGCCTAGAAAGAGGAGAGGTGGGCTCCACTCCAGCCACAAACCCGACAACAGGATCAAGAATAGACCATTAAGAGATCATTTGCAGATGGGATCCGGGATAGTTTCCCAATGGTTCCATTTGCCTTTGGTGTTAAGTTTGATTACGGAGCTATGGCCTGTTGGGAGTCTGTTGGCCGAGAGCTGACTTGGCCACAGCCCAGTCGAGAGAACTGAGCAGGTAATGAGCAGGTAATATAGAGCTTGGCTTGCTTGCCTGGCAACCTCAGAGCAGGAGAATACGGCAGACTCCGTTCCAGGTTTTCCCCATGTCCTCTATCCGATTCCAGCCGTTGCGGGTGGCTTTCACCTGTGCGGATCCCAGTCAAGTGCAAATGCCCGTTGCCGATTTGCTGGCGGCCTTGCCGGCCTCACCGCTTCTGACCTGCACAGACCCGGAAGCAGCGGACTTGCGGGTAGAGCTGTTGCCCGATGCCACTTATCACTTTTACCGGCGGGGGGAAGAGGTGGCTCTGGCGGCCTTCCGGATCCCGGTGAAGAAGCTACTGGCCCTGCCTCGCAAGCTGGTGCGGCTGTTGGAGCACGTGGCTGCTTTTGGTAATCTTTTGAACCTGCAACCTGCCAGCGATGCGCTGAGCAGCATCTTGGAAGTGGAATTTCTCCAACTGGAAACCCCGGCCAGCAGCTCTGCCCCTGCCGAAGTGAGCCCCCTGCCGCGGGATCCCCAAGGGAAAGTGCAAATCCAGGCAGGCCGCAACCTCGCCATCGCCTTGCGCAATAAGGCCCTCACCCCAGTGCATGTCTATGTAACAGTCTTTGACGAACGGCAGTGCAGCGTCGGCTTGGTCTATCCCTACCAGCCGGACTTTCCTACTCGCCTGCGCCCCAGCGAAAGCGTATTAGTTGGCTCTGGCCCTCGCTATCTGCTCCAGATGCAACTGCCCGAAGACACAGAAACGGCGGTGGATCGCTTCAAAATCTGGGTCACCAGTACCGGCATGCAGCCGGGCATTATGGCAATGCCCCCTCTAGGACAAAGGCTGGAGCCCCCCTCTGACGATCCCTATGGCTCCGGATCCCGTCTGGATAGAGAAGTCAGGCTGGCCATTCTGGGCAAGGCGGGCAGCACGCCCATGCCAGCTTTTGCGGAGGATCCCTGGTGGTGTATGGAACAAGCTGTCAAAATTGTGGCTTAAGCTAATGCTCTCGGGTGCCTTTCAGACTTCTCGAAGGTGACTTTATTAAGATCCTCTCAAATGTAGCCTCAACCTCATCAACACTGATGACTGACAGATGATAGCGAGAGGATAGATCGGTTTTTGCATCTTGACTAACGTCGGTCAAAACTATGATGGCTTGGTTTCTCTGAAGACCAAGGTCAGAAGCAATCTTGGAGTACTTTTTTACTTTATCTCGGTACTTATACTTACCTGTCTTCGACTCTACCCAGTAAAGTTGATCATTAACGTAGAAGAGAAGATCCATCTCAAAATCATCTCTGTTTGACAAAGTAACTTCAACATTTGCTACGTAAGGAAAATCAATCTTTCCAGTTTGCCTTTTAGCAAGGCAAATCAACCTATTCCTAACGTATCTCTCCAGCCAGTTTCCTGAGAGAAAATTCAGTGCTTGTTTAGATCTGCTGGCTCTTGCTTCTAGCAGACACTTGGGCGCTTCGGAGTATCTATACTCTTCCAAAAATGCGATCTTGTGTAGCTCTGTGGCAAGCTGGCGAGTTGTGTCAATTACTTGTTGAGGTTCGTCTCTAAGGTCTATTGAGAAAGAGTTTCCGCTGTTCATACTTGACTTAATCATTCTATAGAATCTTTTGATCAAAGAGTACTGACTACCCATAAGGTCAGCTATTTGATCTAGCTCCTTCTCTTTTTCCTCCATATCTATGCTTCTCTTTTTGATTTTGATCTTTATGTTTTTCGAGTTTAAGAACGACTCTATCTTTGATATATCAACAGTAGCTGTCCCATCCTTGTCTCTTAGTACTTCGTCTGGTGTCTCAGGATCTGGTGCTTTACCAATGACCTGAGTAACCTGCTCATTCTGGGAGTCCTGATTTGCAGTTGGGCATATCTCGGATCCATGAGAACTTTGAATAGTAACCCGTAGTTGCCGATAAATATCTTTGGCCTCTTCCACTAGATTTTCCAGAATGGCTAGCTGATTGTTCAGTTGCTGGCCATGTTCGGCCAACTTTACAGATATAGCTTGTAGAAGGTCTCTGCTCCAGTCCTGTAGCAAGCTTTGCTGGCTGTCAGCAAGGCGAAATTTAAACTCTTCAAGGGTAGCTTGGACGGCCTGTAACTTTTCCTGTAACTTTTGAGAAATCTTGTCTACCAATCCTTCGCTCAACTTGATGAGTGCTTTGTCCGGGTTGTTGAGTTCTTGGCTGCGTTGGCTTAGCTGCGAAGATATATCTCTGATAATCTCTCGTTTCCAGATTTCCAGTTTAGGACTGGCCCCATACTGGCGAGCAACGTAAATGCCTACCGAGAAACCAACAGCTGCCCCAATCAATAAAACCAAAACTAAGTCCATCAGATACTCCTGTCCTCTGCTGCTGTTACAGCCTTTTAATTTAAAATAGGGTACAGGTATTCAAGAGGAAGGAGAGAAAGGAATGCCGACTCATTCTTTGGATTTGCGGCAAAGAGTTGTA